>JAUVJO010000147.1 GCA_030592345.1 Deltaproteobacteria bacterium | reverse complement strand
AGGTTGACTTTTTGATAGAAATCCTATGCATGGAGACATGTTCGAATTCAACAAGCGCAAGCCCACACGTGAGATGGCAAGAAGCCACTACATGGACCTGGGTGGTCTGAGATACCATTTTCTGGATGAGGGGGCCGGGGATCCTGTGGTCATGCTCCACGGAAATCCTACGTCGTCATTCTATTACAGGAATCTGGCCCTGGCCCTCAAGGATACGTGTCGCGTGATTGTACCGGATCATATCGGCTGCGGGCTGTCAGACAAACCAGATGACAAGCATTACGAGTATCGACTGAAGCGCCGTGTCCAGGACTTGACCACCCTGTTGGAGCATCTCGATATCCATGACCGTATTACCCTGATTGTTCATGATTGGGGCGGCATGATCGGCATGACATACGCAACTCGTTTTCCGGAGCGCATAAAGCGGCTTGTCGTGCTCAATACTGCCGCTTTCCATTTGCCCGCATCCAAGCCCCTTCCCCGGAGTTTACGCATCTGCCGACATGCGATTATCGGCGCGTTCCTGATCAGGGGGCTTAACGCCTTTTGCCGGGCAGCCGCGTTTTTAGGATGCCAAGAGAGCCGCATGTCCCGTCAGGTACGCCAGGGGTATCTCGCACCCTATGACTCGTGGCGCAACCGGATTGCAGTGCACCGTTTTGTTCAGGATATCCCCTTAATACCCAAAGACCCTAGTTACGCCCTGGTAACCGAAGTACAACAGGGGCTCCACCGGTTACGCAAGATACCGATGCTCATTTGCTGGGGAGAAAAGGATTTTGTCTTTGACCGCCATTTCCTTCGCGAATGGACCCGCTATTTCCCTGAAGCCGAACTTCACAGGTTTCCTCGGGCCGGCCATTATGTGCTGGAAGATGCAGGTGGTGAAGTTATTCCTTTAATTATCGATTTCTTTGACAGACACGGTGTGATTGAAGAGTAGTTGCTAGTTGCTGGTTACTGGTTGCTCGTTGCCCATCACTGGTCCTTGTACAATGCTAAATGATAAATGACAGATGATAAATGATCATTGCTCCATGCTTCCCGACAAAGGAACATCCCCCATGAACCAAGCAACTTTTGCCAACATTGCTTCCTGCCTGCCGGCCATGGCAAAGAGCCGGCCCAATGCTCTGGCTGTGGTGTTTCCACACGGGCGTGACCGGTATGGGTGCGTGAGTTATACACATCTTACGTTTGCGCAATTGGACCAGGAAAGTGATCGATTGGCCCGCGGCCTTGAATGTATCGGCATCGGACGAGGAGTGCGGACAATACTCATGGTGAGTCCGAGTCTGGAGTTTTTTGCTCTCACATTTGCCCTGTTCAAGGCGGGCGCTGTGCCCGTGATGATCGATCCGGGGATAGGGATCAAGCACCTGGGCCGGTGTATTGCTGAAGCACAACCCCGTGCCTTTATCGGCATACCAAAGGCCCATGCGGCGCGTGTTGTGCTCGGATGGGGACGAAGGACCATACGAATCAAGGTCATGGCCGGCCCCGGTCTTCTGCCTGGAGCTACGACCATTGCAGAGGTCCGAGAGACAGGCAAGGGCCCTGTCCCATACAAGATGGCCGAGACCGAGGAAAACGAGATGGCGGCCATCCTTTTTACGAGCGGGAGCACCGGACCGCCAAAGGGTGTGGTCTACACCCATGAGATTCTTGCTCGGCAGGTGGAACTCCTGAAAGAACATTACGGCATTGAGCCGGGCGAGATTGATCTTCCGACCTTTCCCCTCTTTGCCCTGTTTGCCCCGGCCCTGGGCATGACCGCAATTATTCCTGACATGGATGCCACCCGGCCCGGCCAGGTTAATCCGGAGCGGATCATCGAAGCTATTCGCAATTTCGGGGTGACCAACATGTTCGGTTCTCCTGCATTGATCAATCGTGTAGGACGCTACCGGGCGTCACGCGGGATAAAACTGCCCACCCTCAAACGCGTCATCTCTGCCGGGGCGCCGGTACATGCTGATACTGTTTGGCGGTTTTCTCGGATGCTTTCTCCCGGCGTTCAGGTTTTTTCAGGCTATGGGGCTACAGAAGCGCTCCCGGTCTGTTCGGTCGGAAGTGACACTATTTTAAATGAAACCCGGCATCAGACAGACCAGGGCAAAGGGGTGTGCGTGGGGCATCCTTTGAAAGGGATCACGGTCAAAATCATCCGGATTGTTGACACGCCGATCTCGTCCTGGTCCGATGATCTTCTGGTTCCAGTGGGTCACATTGGCGAGATAGTGGTAAAGGGTCCTGTCGTGACACGCAAGTATCACCATCGACCCGAATCGACTGCGCTTGCAAAGATCTCGGATCGAAAGACCAACGGCTTTTATCATCGGATGGGAGATCTCGGCTACCTGGACAAAACAGGCCGTCTCTGGTTTTGCGGGCGCAAGTCCCAGCGGGTGATCCTTAAGAAAAAAACGCTGTTTACTATCCCTTGTGAGGGGGTGTTTAACACCCACAAGCGGGTTTTCCGTTCAGCACTTGTCGGCGTTGCCAAAGGTGACTCGCTACTGCCGGTGCTCTGCGTGGAACTGGAACCGGAAGCCAGAATGGCGAACCGGGAAAAAATCCGGGAAGAGATCCTGGAACTCGGTCGTGGTTATGAGCACACACGGGACATCCGGACGATCCTCTTTCACCCATCCTTTCCGGTGGACATTCGTCATAATGCCAAGATCTTTCGCGAAAAGTTGGCCGTGTGGGCCAGCAAGAAGTTGTCATGAAGGCACTGGTTACAGGAGGTGGAGGGTTTCTGGGCGGGGCGATCGTGCGCGTGCTTCTCGATCGCGGGGTAGAAGTTGTCAGCTTCTCGCGCCGGTATTATCCGGGACTTGAAGAGATCGGTGTCAAGCAAAGGCAAGGCGATCTGGCTGATCAGGATCAAGTGGCTTTAGCGGTTGAAGGGTGCGATACGGTTTTTCATGTGGCAGGTAAGCCCGGGGTCTGGGGATTGTATGAGGAGTACTACCGTACCAATGTAGCAGGGACGGAAAACGTGATTTCCGCCTGTCAAAGGCATGAGGTGAGGCGTCTTATCTATACCAGCTCCCCTAGTGTGATTTTTGACGGCAAGGACATGGAAGGAGTGGATGAGTCGGTCCCGTATCCCGATCATTACGAAACCCACTATCCAAAGACCAAGGCCATGGCCGAAAGAATGGTCTTGAAGGCCAATGGTCCGCAACTCGCCACAGTTGTGTTGCGCCCGCATCTGATATGGGGTCCTGGAGACAATCACCTGGTGCCGCGTATTATTGACAGTGGCAAAAAAGGCCGGTTGCGTCAAATAGGCCATGGAGCAAACCTGGTAGATTCGGTCTATATCGACAATGCGGCAAAGGCACATGTACTGGCCGCAGAGCGATTGGCGGTCGGATCCACCGTGGCAGGCAAGGTCTACTTTGTCTCGCAGGGGGAACCTCTGCCGGTCTGGGAGCTTATCAACCGGATATTGGCGGCCGGAGGACTCCCCCCCGTGACACGGCGTGTGCCATCCAGGGCAGCCCGGGCAGCAGGATGGATCTTAGAATCCATATACAAGGGCTTCAGACTAAAAGGTGAGCCCCCGATGACCCGCTTTGTTGCCCGTGAGCTCTCCACAGCCCACTGGTTTGATATTGATGCTGCCCGTCGCGATCTCGGTTATACCCCGCAGATATCGATTGATGAAGGGATGCAGCGCTTGGGGCAATACTTACACCAAACTTAGGGGCTCCGCCCCAATTGGAATGTTGGAATGGGCGTATCCAAAACTTGGGGGATGAATCCTCTTGAAACCACTTGCGCCATATTTTCTGAAAAGCTATAGAAGCAGGAAAATTTTTGCTTTAAGCCTTGAAATTCTACAACTTGCAATGCGTTTCAGAAAAATCAACAGGCGAACCGCACAGGTCGAAATAATGGTCTGAGGCTTTTCCGAGTTGCTACTCAACCCTCTATTTGTGCTCCCCCGTCACCGCTCCAGCAGCATCTTCTGCCGTGTCCTTCACCGCTCCAGCAACATCTTCCGCCGTGTCCTTCACCGCTCCAGCAGCCTTTTCTGCCGTGTCTTCCACCGCTCCAGCAGCATCTTCTGCCGTGTCTTTCATAGATCCAGCAACCTCTTCTGCCGTGTCTTTCAGGGATCCAGCAGCCTCTTCTGCCGTATCCTTTGCTGCATGGGCATCCTGTTCGGTTGCCGTGGGCACTTCCCCGGCCTTTTCGCTTACACCCGGCTTCACCTTCTCAGCGCCTGTTTCTTCTTTCTTCCCGCACCCAATGAGACCGAATGCCACGACAAGGGTCAATGCCAAAATCCAAATTGTGAGTCTTCGCTTCATCGTTCTCTTCTCCTTATTTGAAGTTAACGCCATATCTCACGGAGGCTATCCCACATAACCCCCTTTGATCCAAACTTTCCGGGCACTCCATGTTTCCAGGAAAATCGCAAAACGTTTTCAGTTCACTAATATAGGCTTTAAGATAAAGATTTTGGGAAGGCCAGAGGGAGGAAGGCGTACTCGTCGTACGTTGACGACCGATAACGCATCCAAAATCTTTATTTTAAAGCCTATAGCAAAGTGCGAGAATGGTGTCCCCATCGGAGGCATTTACACCGTTTCACCGTTTCTTTTCTATACACTCCCAAGGTAGGCCCGCAGTTCCGAAGACAACAGATGGGGAAATTTCTTTTTCGATGATGAGCAATGGCATAATCCGTGTTGTGTGTCAAGCGGGAAAGCGGAAAGATATAGACTTTCACATATTAAATTTCACAAGGCGGAGGAGGCAATATTGTAATACGCCGACGACCGATAACGCTGTGAAATTTAATATGTGAAAGTCTATAGCAAAAAGATGAGTGAACTTGCACTAGGACCAGCCCTTTTTTGAGGGGGGGGACTTACAACTGGCCCTGAACCTCTCACAAGAGCTATTGATTTTTCTTAAAGCCTATATCTGCTCTCACAGACAACAACACTACGGGAGCTGACCTGAACGGTCTTGCGGGGGACTGGCTGTTGTTTTTCCCGTTCGATCACATCTTCGGGCATGGAGCGGGCCGTATCCACGGCCAGGTGCCAGGCTCGGCCCTGTAGTTTCGGCAGGTGCATGGACAGATTGTCCTCTGACATATTCAAAATGATATGCAGATCTTCTTCCTCCGGCTCCACTCTGCTCAAAGTACAGGCCAGAACCCGGGATGACGGATCCGCCCACTGCGGCTCATTTAATCGTATGCCATGCCAGGTAACGTCCTGCATGCTGGAAACATCAACCGGCGCGCCGGTGAGGAACTGACGCCGCATGAGACAGGCGTGCCGCTTGCGCAGTTGTATCATGCCCGTTGTAAAACGAAACATCTCCTGGTTTTTCACAAGCAAACTCCAGTCAAACCAGCTCAGTTCGTTGTCCTGACAGTAGCAATTGTTATTGCCCTGCTGGCTGCGCAGCACTTCATCCCCGGCAAGGATCATGGGCACCCCTTGGCTGAGCATGAGGACAGCCATGAAGTTCTTGACCAGCCTCTGCCTGAGTGCACGTACCTCCTGGTCATCGGTCTCACCTTCCGCCCCGCAGTTCCAACTGGAATTATTGTTGTCACCGTCGCGGTTGTCCTCGCCGTTGGCCAGGTTATGTTTTTCATTGTAGCTGACCAGATCGTACATGGTATAGCCGTCATGACAGGTGATGAAGTTGACGGAGTTGATCGGCAGTCGGTCGGAACTCTTGTACAGGTCACTGGAACCGGTCAGCCTGGTAGCAAGTTCGGGAACCAGACCATTGTTACCCTTGATAAACTGCCTGACAAGATCACGGTAGCGTCCATTCCATTCAGCCCAGCGAAAACCGGGAAAGCCACCCACCTGATACAGCCCGCCGGCATCCCACGCCTCAGCAATGAGCCGAGTGTGGGCAAGGATATCGGAGAATTCAATATTCCATACCACCGGTGCGTGGTACATGGGTGCACCGTCTTCTCCCCGGGCCAGGATGGAGGCCAGGTCAAACCTGAAGCCGTCCACATGAAATTGCCTGACCCAGTACTCCAGTGACTCGATGATAAAACGTGCAACCAGAGGGTGGTTGCAGTTCACGGTGTTGCCGCAGCCACTGTAATTTTTATATTGTCCGGGATCATGGTCTTCAAGATGATAAAACCCCCGGTTCATGAATCCCTTGAAGTTGATGACCGATCCGTCTGCCCCACCCTCCGCGGTATGGTTATACACCACATCAAGGATGACACTTATCCCAGCCCGATGCACGGCCTTGATCATATCGCGGAATTCATCACAATGACTGCCTGATAAAGGATTTATACAGTAGCCCGGATGAGGGCTGAAAAAGGAATGGGTGGCATACCCCCAGTAGTTTTTCAGGCCAAGATCACGTACACTGTCAGGTACATCCTGTTCGTCAAAGGCCATGACCGGCAACAGTTCTACGGCAGTCACCCCAAGCTCCTGCAGATAGGGTATCTTTTCTATAATTCCGGAGAAAGTACCGGGATGGGCAACCCCTGCTGTGGGGTGACGGGTAAAACCTCCCACATGCAGCTCGTAAATTATTTCCTTTTCACTGGGTTGTTTCAGTGGCTCATCCCCTTCCCAGTCATAATTGCTTTCCGGTAAGACCATGGCCCGCATGGATGTTGCCGGCTGCTCTTCCTGGATGTCACGGTTATATTTCCTCTGCCACAGGATATCGGTGACTGCCCTGGCCCATGGGTCGAGCAGTTCGACAGACGGATCGAACCGAAAACCAGGGTCAGCTTTATTGGGACCGTCTACCTTCCATGTGTAGGATATTTTCTCTTTACCGGTCATCCCCTCGACAAATACATGCCAGAAAAAAAACGTCCGATTAACAGCCGGATCAAGATCAATGACCTGAAACGGACGGCTGCTGTCCGGCTTTTCATAGAGGTGCAGATGTACTGCGGTTGCATGTCTGGAAAAAACACAGAAGTTCGTGCCGTCCTTTCCAGCAGTGGCTCCGGCAGGATAGCGATGACCGGGTTTGATGGGATATGGTTTCAATGGATCAGGTACGTTTTTTTTCATGCTTTTGCCGTGACTTGTTCTTCTTGCAGTAAACGAATATTGATAATCTTACAGGGGGGGGAACACGATCCCACCTTCTGGAATGCGCTGCCACTTGAGTTCAACGGGAAAAGGCTGTACCTGCCAAATCTTGCGGCAATAGTCGTTGATGGAGCGGTCCGATGAAAACTTGCCCATGCGAGCCGTGTTGAGAATCGACATCCTGGTCCACTGGTCCTGATCCCGGAAGATCTCGCTGATCCGGTCCTGACAGTCAAGGTAGTCCTGGTAGTCGGCAAACAGCAGGTACTGGTCATCATAGAGCAGAGAGTCGACTAGCGGCCGAAACAGGTCCCGGTCGCCGTGGGAGAAATGGCCGGAGTTGATCAAGTCGATGACCGCCCGCAGTTCGTAGTTGCCATGATAGTAGTCCATGGGGTTGTAGCCGGAGGCCTTCAGTTGCATAACCTCCTCCACATTGAGACCGAAGAGAAAAAAGTTCTCCGCACCCACCTCCTCACGGATCTCGACATTGGCTCCATCCAGCGTGCCGATGGTCAGTGCCCCGTTCATGGAAAATTTCATATTGCCGGTGCCCGAGGCCTCCTTGCCGGCCAAGGAGATCTGCTCAGACAGGTCGGTCATGGGGTAGACCACCTGGCCGATCTT
>JAUVJO010000172.1 GCA_030592345.1 Deltaproteobacteria bacterium | reverse complement strand
TGTTGGGTTTCATTCCATTCAACCCAACCTGCTTATAGCATATCCTCCGTTAACGTCGAGCATTTAAGTACGAAGGAGGCCAGGGCAGAAAGTATTGATTTTCGGTATGGGATCGTGATATTTAGGATTTCTATCAGGCACATTTTAATCAGTCAAAGGTGAGGGATATGACACAGACTATGATTAAGGAGATAAGAACTTTTGAGGATTTTTGCAAATTGGTTAAGGACATTAACACGAAGACGGAAAGGGTGATAGTCAGGCTTGAGGATGCACAATGTGTTGAAATAACGCCACATAAGCTGGAAAAAGCAGGTAAAACAGGGTTCAAAAGGATATCAGTCAAGGATCATGATGAAGCAGTCATGACAATGGATAAAATACAGGCAAGGCTTGATAGGACAAAGTCCTATTACAATACCGTCGAGGAGGCCATGGAACATGCAAGAAGGTGAGGCTGTTCTGCTCGATGAATTTTGGAGACGCACTAATATTGAAAACCGCTATTGATAATTATATCGACACCTATGTCGGATGGAATACCAAGCACTTTCAAGGTAAAGCAGAAATGATTTTTCATACGCCAGCAGAGTACCTTGAGCTTCATAAAAAAACGTAGAATTTGAGATTTTCGGCGAGATTCGCAACATCGAGACAATCGCAGTGGGCCGAGGCTTGTATATCCGGCGCTATCTGGAGCGCACTTACGGTAAGGGCCGCTGGCGGAAGGTGAAGGGCATAGGGGAACTGTGCAATTAGCAGATTCTACAATCTGCGAAGCAGAGATACACTGGTATGAGGCGCACGGCATAGGCCGTAAAGATTTCAAAGTCAAGAGGGTGATTCGATGACTAATTTTGTGATTTGCATCAATAACGACAGCAATCCGGCAAGTTTGCTCGTTGGCAAGGTCTACCGCACGCTGCCAGATGAAGAGGCGGAGTCGCACAACATGTTCCGCGTGATTGATGAGGACAAGTCAGAGCCTGACGGCTATCTCTACCCGGCGTCAATGTTTGCAAGTATCAAGTTGCCACAAGTGGCAGAGCGGGTATTAATGTCGGCGGATGCCTGAGCGTGCCGGCACTTATTGGCGACAGAGAAACGGTTGTTAGTTGGGGAAGTTATTTCGTCCTCGTTCCTTAGGGCTGGGTTATAAATAATAAGGAAGCTATATAAAATGGCAAAACTCCTTAATCCCACTAAAAGCGGGACTCATTTTAGGCACTTATATTCACATCACTCCTTCTTCTCCTGCTCAACGATTTTCTGGATGATAGGCCCCGGGACCTCTTCGTAATGGTCGAACTCAGAGGTGAAGGAGCCTCTGCCACCGGTGATGGAGGTGAGATCCGGCACATATTTTAAGACCTCGGCCATGGGCACCTGGGCTCGGATAACCTGTTTCTTACCCTTGACGTCCATGCCCAGGACCTTTCCCCGCCTGCTGTTCAGGTCTCCGATCACGTCGCCCATATGCTCTTCGGGCACCGTAACGGTCAGGTTTACAATCGGTTCCAGCATGGTTGGCTTGGCCTCTTTTAGCCCTTTCTTAAAACACATGGACGCAGCGATCTTAAAGGCCATCTCAGAGGAATCCACCTCGTGCGACTTTCCGTCATAAAACCTGACTTTTACATCTACAACCGGGTAACCTGCCAGGACACCGAAAGGCAGTGCTTCAATAATACCCTTTTCCACCGCGGGCACGAAATTTCTCGGCACGTTCATTCCCGCAAGGGCCTGTTCGAATTCAAAGCCTTTACCCTCTTCAAGGGGAAAAACATCGAAATGGACTTCCGCAAACTGCCCTCTGCCTCCGGACTGCTTCTTGTGACGGTAAACCACGCCCTTGACCGTACGTTTGATCGTCTCCTTGTAAGGGACCTTTGGGGGATTCAGATTCACCTCGACACCAAACTTGCGCTTGAGCTTTTCAACCATGGTTTCTATGTGGACTTGTCCCATACCGGAAATGAGGATCTCTTTGGTTTGGGCATCACGGTCGAGCTTCAGAGTAGGGTCTTCCTCCAGGAGCTTGGAAATGGAAGTGAATATCTTGTCCTCATCCCCCTTAGACTTCGGCTCCATGGCGTAAGAGATAAGGCTGGGCAAGGGTTCAAGGCTGCTGAAAATAATTTTATTCGCCTCATCACACAGAGTGTCCCCCGTGGCCGTCTCTTTGAGTTTAGCAACGGCAACGATATCGCCTGGCCCAGCTTCGGTCATGGCCTTCTGTTCCCTGCCTGCTATCTGAAGGAGCTGTCCGCATCGCTCCTTGGTTTCTTTGGATGCATTATAAAATGAGCTGTCCGGGTTAAGGGTGCCGGAATAGATGCTGAAAACGTTTAGTCTGCCAGCATACGGGTCCACAATGGTTTTGAACACCAGCGCGGAAAAGGGGTCTTCCGGGTTAGGCCTGCGCTCGCTTGTCTCTCCTGTTTTCGGGTCAGTGCCAGTCTTGGGGCCACGCTCCAGAGGTGACGGCAAGCAGGCATTGATACAATCCATCAATAGATCAATGCCGATATTCTTTGTTGCTGAACCACACAGAACCGGTACAAATGCCCGGGCCATAACACCTGCCCGAAGCCCCTGAACCAGCTCTTCGTCCGTAAGGGGTTGACCGTTCAGATATTTTTCTAAGAGGGCATCGTCAGCTTCCGCAATATTTTCCATCAACGACTCGCGCTCGGATTTGGCCTGGTCCCGCAATTCTTCAGGGATCTCCCCTGTCTTCGATGTTCCGTCCTTCCCGTAGAAATAGGCTTTCTGGCTGATAAGATCTACTACACCTTCAAAGTTCTCTTCAGCGCCTATGGGGATCTGTACAAGAACTGGTTTTGGTTGGAAGGTGCCGGAGACCTCTTCTAACGTTGAGAAAAAATCGGCCCGCTCGCGGGCCATCTTGTTAATAAAAACCAACCTGGGCATTTCGAGCAGGTCGCAAACATCCCATGCCTGTTCGGTCTGCACTTTCACGCCATCGATAGCTTCAATCACGACAATGGCGGCGTCAGCCCCTTGAAGGCAGGACCTGGTGTCTGAAAAGAAATTGGCATCTCCAGGCGTGTCAATAATATTCACCCTGTGCTTTTTCCATACGTACTGATGAAAGGCCGAGCTGATGCTAATCTTGCGCCGTACTTCTTCGGGCTCAAAATCCATCACACTGTTACCGTCATCCACACGGCCCAAACGCGAAGTTGCTCCGCCGGCAAACAGAAGGGCCTCTGCTACAGAGGTTTTCCCTGAACCACCATGGCCAAGTAGTGCAATATTCCTCAACGCCTTGACAGATTCACCCATAGATTCTCATCTCCAATACTCTGATTTTTCCCCCAAAACGAATCCAGACAGGAACTTTTCTTTTTACATTTTGGGGAAAAAAAATCAACCCAATATTGGCCAATGGTTAAAAAAAAGGTATAATATTCGACCTGAGCCCATTAAATATTGACATCCGTTCACGGGTTCAGGGCATAAGCGCTAAATTATTTTTGCACCGGATGGACTACTGAAAAAGATGAACATCGAACATCGAACGTCCAATCACGCCAAGGCGTGAAACATCGAATGGGAAAATAAGAAGAAACAGACCTATGATACTGAAAAAGGTGAACATCGTTGGACGTTCGATGTTCATCTTATAATCGGCGGATATTCGTTTTTCATTCGATGTTGGACGTTCGACGTTCGATGTTCGATGTTCATCTTTAAATATGTTCGACGTTCATTTTTCACAACAATTCCGTACAACATACCACTGACATCGCCGAATGCTTGAACTGTTCAAAGACCTCTCGGAAAACCAGGCGAATTCATACGCGCTAGTGCTCCTGTCATCCGGCATATCACACCAGATTAGAAGAGGGGAGGGCGGGTGGTATGTGTGGGTAGGTGATGAGGATTATGAAAACGCCCTGAATGCTATTGAACTATATCTTGAGGAGAACCAGGATTTTCAGCCTACGGATGAACCCCTCAGTTATGAATACGGCCGGACATTCACTGGAATATGGGTTTCTGCCTCATTACTGGCGTGCTATGTGGCATTTGTCGTGGCCAATGATAGTCAGGCACTCATCATGACGTACGGTTCATCGGCCAGTCATATTTTGCGAGGAGAATGGTACAGGGCTGTGACGTCACTGCTGATCCACGCAAACGCCTTGCACCTTGCAGGCAACATCCTTGGGATCGGATTATTCGGCACGGCAGTGTGCACCATCACGGGCTGGGGGGTTGGTTGGCTAATGATCCTTGCCACAGGCACGGTCGGCAATCTGATGAATGCCTTGTTGTATAAGACAGGGCATCTTTCTGTAGGGGCATCTACTGCCGTATTTGGGGCAATAGGTATTCTGGCGGCACACCAATTTTTTAAAAAGCTCAGGCTGTCCGGCCAACGAATGCGGGCATGGCTTCCGTTGGGCGGTGGGCTGGCGCTCCTTGGCATCCTTGGTTCCGGGGAGCATGTTGATTTGACCGCTCACCTGTTAGGGTTTGTAGCGGGGATTATCCTTGGGCTCCTATACGCTGTTTTTGTAAAACGGCCAGCAGCAAGACCCTATCAGGCTTGTTGCCTTGGTATCGCCTTAAGCGTCCTGGTGATAGCCTGGATGCGGACAAGTGAACTAAAGTTATGGTAATCGTTCACGGTTCAGAGGTTCGCGGTTGGTTAAGGTCAACGAAAGAATGGGAACCCTGAACCCTGAACGGTGAACGGTGAACGCTGAGCGCTGAACCTGTGAACGATTACAAATTAAAACAATCAGCAACTTTAGGCACTTTAACTCACTTTAGTTCACTTTAGGCACTTATTATTACCTTGCCCTACTGCTATGTAAGCCGGAAGACCTCTTCGATGGTCGTGATTCCGGCCAGGACCTTCTGAGCACCATCGTGGCGTATGGTAACCATCCCTTTTTCAACGGCCAGACGTTTTATGGCATTCGAATCCGAGGTCTTTAAGATGAGGTTCTTGATGGCATCATCGAGTAGCATGAATTCAAAAATCGCTGTCCTTCCCAAATAACCCGTGTGAAAACATGCAGGGCAACCTTTACCCCGGTATATCTTCTTTCCCGCCAGGTCTTCAGGCGATATGCCAATGTTTTGGAGGGATTCTTCATCAGGCGTGTACGCCTCTTTGCAATGATTGCAAATGACGCGCACCAGCCGCTGGGCCAAAATGGCGATGACCGAAGAGGTCACCAGAAAGGATTCTATTCCCATATCAATCAAGCGTGTCACCGCACTGGCCGAATCGTTCGTATGCAGGGTGGAAAAGACCAGATGGCCGGTCAGGGCAGACTGGATGGCGATTTCTGCCGTTTCCATGTCTCGGATCTCACCCACAAGGATAACATCCGGGTCCTGGCGCACAATGGAGCGCAACCCCTTTGCAAACGTTAGATCGATCTTGGGATTGACCTGGATCTGGGCGATCCCCTCTATCTGGTATTCGACCGGGTCTTCCACGGTGATGATATTTATCTCCGGGCTGTTGATCGTGCTCAGGGCTGCATAAAGAGTGGTCGTTTTGCCGCTTCCGGTCGGACCTGTAACCAGGATGATACCATGGGGTGCCCTGATGAGTTGATCAAATTCTCGCAACCTGCCTTTAGGCATACCCAGATCAGAAAGCTTCAGCAGCACAGTCGATTTGTCAAGCAGTCGAAGGACGACGCGCTCTCCAAAAGAGGTCGGGATGGTGGAGACGCGAATGTCCACGTTCTTGTCAGCGATCCTGATTTCGATCCGCCCATCCTGGGGAAGCCTTTTTTCTGCAATGTTGAGCTTGGCCATGATCTTGACTCTGGACACCAGCGTTGATTGAATCCGCTTTGGCGGCGTGAGCTTGTCATACAGAATGCCGTCTACGCGGTATCGAATCTTGAGCTTGTTCTGATACGGCTCAATGTGGATGTCACTGGCACGGGCTTTCACTGCCTGTGAAAGCATGAGATTGACCAGTCTGATAATTGGCGCATCGCTCGTCTCATCTAAAAGATCGCCAGTGTCCCCAATCTCTGACATGAGCAGGTCACTGTCTTCATCCTCATGCATGCCCTCGATGACTTGTTCAGCAGAATCACTGCTCATGTCATAGGCGACATTGATGGCCGACAGGATGGCCGCATGAGGCGCAAGCACCGTTTGCACCCCATCTGAGCCCAGGGCCAGGCGCAAATCGTCAAGGGGTTGAAAAGCCAGGGGATCATTGACAGCAATAAAAGCCGCATCTTCCTTGACTATAGGGACCATCGTGTACTTTTTGAGAAACTGGATCGGAACTTGTTGCGGAAAATCGGTCTTCAGATTATCCGTGGGTAAACTCGGCCAGAAGGCAAGTCCAAACTGGACACCGAGGCCCTTTAACACATCGGACTCTGAGACCGCCTTTCGGTCGATCAAGATCTCACCGATACGCCCCCCTTTTTCTCTTTGTGCCTGAAGGGCCTCGGTGAGGGCTTCTTCTGAAAGCCCGCAAATTTCTGATAGTATTTCGCCGATTAGTTTCATTTGCTTGGAATTATCAGGTCTGTTTCTGTTGTTTCTTCTTATGGTCATAGATAAGGACAGCAATGATGCCGACTATTCCGATAGCCCCAAGGAACAAATACACTGTCAACATTTTTCTCCCTCCTTGTAGGCGTTTAAATGTTCAGCGTTTCCCGCTGAAGCGGGATTCAGGGTTCCCTGTTTTTCGTTAGCTTTGCTCGTAGGACGGTTCAGATTTCGGTGAACCCTGAACCATTGAACCTGTGAACGGTTACCAAACAGGTTCATCTGGCTTCAGCCCCTGTCCTCCTGCTCACGGCGTTTTGTACATTTTGATTGCGCCTTCCTGTACCTTGTCGATGCCTTTTTTCTTGCCTTCAGAGAGATCCTTTGCCTCACCCGGATTTTCGATAATATGCGGGGTGACAAAGATGAAAAGGTTAGTCTTTTCT
>JAUVJO010000321.1 GCA_030592345.1 Deltaproteobacteria bacterium | reverse complement strand
GAATGGTTAAGTACTTTTTCACATATTTTTCCAGATTATGCGATTCAAACCAATAACCGGCAGTTATCGTATATGCTGAAAAATCAAGGCTGAATTCGGGGATAATCCCGTACCGTTCTAAATTCGTGATTTTGTCCAGTATCCCCGGTTTGTCCTCCGCAACGCCCGGAACCGGAAACTGCGCTTTCCCCATCTTGTTTGCATCTTCATTGGAATAATAAGGCTTCAAAGATAGATTAGCATTTTCAGAAATGGCCACATCAACGATCGCCATAAGGTCTCTGTTTATTTTTTTCTCACGATTGTAATCATAATAGTCTTTATTCATTTCGGGATCAGAGGTGAGTTCTGAATTAAACGACTTATCATAATAGTCATCTATATCTTTGGCTTCGTCGTAAGTCAGGCTTTGAAAGGAATTTCTCTTAATCTCGTTAAAATTGAAAAAGATATCGCAATTTACCTTATCACCAAATTGCTGACTTAATCCTAAGGTGACATGATCCCTTGGACCAAGCTCTCCTTCTCCTTTCCATTTGTCGGCTTTTGAATAAGAATATGAGGCAAAAAGCTTTGTTTCAGTCGGCAGCTTTCCGGAATCAACCCTCAAAAATGTTCTCATAAAATTATCGGAACCAAAGCTTTGACTTATCTCGGCCCCTACCTTATATTCCGGTCTTCTTAATTGTAATTCTATCGCGGCCCCTCTATTGCCGGAACCTGTTCCAAGGTCGGCAGGGCTTGCCCCTTTATACAGGCTGACGCTTTTCAAGTTTTGCGTATCGTATATATCTTGCCGCGCGCCTATCGGCATAATACCGTAATTGGGGATTCCCTCAACCGTCATCCCGATATACATCTCTCTTAACCCCCGCACACGCATATATGAATGACTCAGACCGTAAGGGTCAAGACTTTCCACATTGGTTCCCGGCAGGATACTTAATGCATCATAGATACTTGTTTCAGCAGGCGTGCCTATTAGTTCCATGCCTTTCTTAGTTACTGAACTTCCAGTGTAAAGAGAATCCCCCGTTTGTCTGATAGGAAGAATCAATCTGTCCCCCACTGTAATCGTTCCCAATGAATAAACTTTTTCACCTTTATCACCTTCATCACCGGCTATGGAATTAGCTGCCAAAGCAAGGATTAAATAAAAACTAAATACCGCACTCAAGATCAATCTTTGTTTCATCTTTTGCCTCCTTTCCAGTTATACATTTTTATCTTCAGTCTTTATCTCTTTTCACATCAGCTCAAAGGCGATCGTAAGTTCCATGGGTATCTCACCCTTGAAAACATGCCGAGGGGGCCTTGGAAACGGGGCGGCGGCATGAACTGCCTTGAGCGCTGCTTTGTCCAGGCTCTTTTGCCTGGAGCTCTTCACGATCTCAACACCCAGGATACCTCCTTCAGGCGTGATCACAAACCTTATGGTTACGGCCCCCTCTATCTGTCTGACCTTGGCGGTCTCGGGATATTGTTTCTGTCTCTCTATCTTCAGCCTGACCATCTCCAGATATACAGAAGCGGAATCGCTGGAGTCCACCAATTCTCCCGGGTTCCAGTCCGCGACATCCAGACCATGAATTGCGGTAATATTCGGCATACTGATTCCTTCCACAAGACTGTCCGGAAGGTTTTTCTCAGCGGGATCTATCTTTATCGGATTAAGAGGAGGACTGCGCCGCTGGTTCACCTTGATTCTTTTTACGTCCTTCGGCTCCAGCGCCTTGGGCCTATGACGTGGTCTGGGGATAGACCTTACGGACGGCTTGGACACGTTCTGCAAGGTCATCTCGATGTAACTCAACGCAGTTGACTTATAGATCCCGGCCACATGCATGAGTATAAGGATATGGATGGCGAGAGAGACCCCCACTAAAGCCCGCAAGAGCCGGTTGGGTTTTTTCTTATACATAAATCATTCCGAACCTAAAAGTCCTTTTCCGTCGCCAAACAGAGCCTCCCTGCTCCGGCTGCCTTGACGACGTCCATAACTTTTACGGCCTTGTTCAGAATAACGGCCCGGTCCGCCCTAATAACGACCAGCTTGTTTTGGTCGTGCCCGATCATCTTTTTGACACCGTCAAAAAGCCTGGCAAGGGAGACCTCCTCGGTTCCAAGAAAGGCTCTTCCTTGCTGATCCACATAGACTGTGATCACCTCTTCGGTCTGGGAAGCTGAGGCCTTAGCCTGGGGGAGCTTGATCTTGATCCCTTCATCAACCATAAAATTGGTTGTGAGCAAGAAATAGATCAAAAGGAGAAATACGATGTCGATCAGTGAGGTCAAAGGCATCTGCACGTTGTAGCGTAGCTTTTTTTTGCGGTGAACCAGCATGATAATATTCCACTTATGAGTTGTCAGTTGTCAGTTGTCATTTCTTTGCTTTTGCCTACAGCCTTGATAAACGTCACGACCCCGTCCTGGAGTTGGGCCTCATAGTTATCCACTCGGGAGGTCAGATAGCTGTGAGCCACCATAGTGGGAAGCGCTACTGACAGGCCCAGGGCCGTGGTCAGCATGGCCTCCCAGATGCCTCCTGCGAGGACCGCGGCATTTACCTTGCCGCCCATTTGCTGAATAACCATGAACGCCTTAATCATGCCGAGAACCGTTCCGAGCAGACCGAGTAACGGCGCAATATTCCCGATAGTGGCGAGCACCTGGAGATATCGGGAGAGTTCCCTGACCTCTCCATCTGTTGAGTTAACTATAACCGTCCCCAGGGTTTCGGACTCTTGATCTGCAACCTCAATGGCATCAACCAGTATCCGGCCCATGGGTGATTCGTTTCGTTTTGCCAAAGCAAGGGCCTTGGCGGATTCCCTGTTTTTTATGTACTTAGCCACTTCCTTGACCAGCCCATAACCGCGAACACGAACCCGTGCAAAAGAGATGACCCTTTCCACAAAAATGGCCAGGGCCAGCACTGAGCAAAGAACAATGGGCCACACAACGACGCCCCCCTTTACAAGAAAATCGAACATGTTTCCTCCTATCTCACTTTTTCAATCTTCCTCAAGAAGACCTTTAAACCGATTGTTCCGTCTCCTTCATCATCCTTGTTTCTGTTCGCCCATGTCGATCCAGACCACAACGCAACGGCCAGGGCAAGAATGATAAAAGAAGAAATAATATGTTCGATGTTCAACTTGCACTTAACTAAATGAACATAGGGGGCTTCGCCCCAATTGGAATGTTGGAATAGTGGACACGAAGTGTAATGTTTTAAAGCCTGCAGGCGCAACCATAGCGCTCATGATGGAATAATGGGTTTAAAAGGTTGTAACCGTTCACAGGTTCAGGGTTCAACGTTCAGGGTTAAGGGTTAAGGACAAAGACGGCATTGAAGGCCCGAAGTCCTCGTTGAAAATGCTCATTTTCCCAAATAATTGCCAATTTGGCTCCAAATTTTGGATTAGGCTTGACTAAGCTGACGCTTTTCTCGTAAATACGCATCCCAAATGCAGTTCTGGGACGAGAATGGAACCTTGAACCTCTGAACCCGTGAACGCCTACAAAAGGTTTTCGTCTTTTTATGTTCTACATCATTCCATCATTCCGGCATGGGGCAAAAATCCAAGTTTAAAAAAGCTTATACATTCAATAAGTTGTAGAAATTCCGAGACGTTAAGATAACAGCCGATGCCACGAGCAAAAGGGAACTGCGGTGAAGCCTGTAAAGGCCGCCCCATGAACAGAAACAAAAAAAAGCCACAAAGAACTCCACAAATTTCTGCGTGTCAGCCTTCATGGCTTACGATTTGGTTGCTCCAGGCTTATACAACGCATCTAAAACAGGCCGATACAGCCTATCAGTCAGACATCACGCCCCTCAGTTGGAAACCAAGCTTCTGCTTGCCAGCCTTCATGGCTCTGTACTTGCTATATCTATAATAACGTCTGTCTGACGAAATGGAGACATCACCGGCGCCACCGTCGAACTCAACGGCCTTTTTGGCACAAGACAGAGGGATCTATCCCCTGTCGAGAAAACCTAATTATTTCGTAACGTAAT
>JAUVJO010000434.1 GCA_030592345.1 Deltaproteobacteria bacterium | reverse complement strand
TCCAAGAGATCATAGCGTCATCGAAGGTAAGCAAGAAGATCAACACATCTTTCATAGAAAGAGCGAATTTGACCCTGAGGAACTATAACAAGAAACTCGCCAGGAAAACACTCTGTTTTGCAAAGAATAAGAGAACCCTGGAAGCACAGGTAAATATCACCGTAACATACTACAACTTCTCACGACCCAATCGCGGGCTAACACTACGTGGGCCAAATGGCACACGAGTTAAAAGAACGCCTGGCATGGCGGCACATTTAATTGAAAGGGTTTGGCCAATAGACGAAATCTTGGCCTACCCGCAAACCTAACAATGATCAGGTGACACTACCGGGAAATTATCTTCCTTTTCTAATAAATGCCAGCAATTCTAATTATAACCTTTTGACCTTTCTAATGCAGGGCCGCGGGGACTCTTTTTAAAGGCCGCAAAAAACTGCATCATTCTATTGAACGGCAGCGTAGCCTTGAACTTCGTTAAAGGAGATCCCTGTAACCAAAAAACCCAACTCGAAAAATTTACGTTATGTGATTAAAGATCCATTTATTCTTTTCTCGAAAAAGGGGTTGGAAATCATAAAACCCCTCCTCCAAGATGACGCAAGCGAATCAAAGGGGACTATAATCATATGCACGGTCAAAGGCGATATGCACGATATTGGGAAAAACCTTGTCACCATGATGTTGGAAGGGGCCGGATTCAATGTTATCGATTTGGGCGTGGACTTGAGTGTTGAAAAGGTCATTGAACAGGTGGCGCAGGTAAAACCGGATATACTCGGACTGTCTGCGCTTTTAACTACCACGATGCCTGAGATGAAAAAGGTTATTGAGGCATTGGAAGAAAAAGGGTTACGCAACAATTTAAAGGTGATCATAGGCGGCGCACCGGTTGATGCGGCCTTTGCTCAAAAAATCGGTGCCGACGGATTTGGGGACGATGCCACTGAAGCTGTTAAACAGGCCAGAAGGCTCATTGCGGGAAAGACTTAAGTCGTCACAGGGTGTTGAAGGATGTGACCCTCTTCCGACTTTCCTGTTTGTGGAGAAGATGTACACCGGTCAGAGGGAGGGCACTATGTGCCTGACCGAGCCGGATGCCGGATGAGCTGAATGCGAAGGATGCACGGCGGATCATGCGGCAAGAATTGGAAATATGCTCATGAGACATCCTGATTTGGTCATATCCTTTCTGTATGTGCATCCGCCTTTTGCTGTGTGTTTCCCGGTTTTCAAAGTCTATTCTGCTCATGCAAACAAAACAGGCAGATGTCTGGATACCGAGTATGGAAATTTTTTGACCATGCGGTTCAAGGACTCTACATCGATCCCCTCCAGTTCCAGTTCATCCGAGGCGGGAAGTTTTTTCCTGTAGTAAAGCGTATCCAAAATCGCTTTCTCTGGTGTGGCCATGTAAAAATTGTCGATATACACAAAACCGAAAAAAATAAGCCCCATATGTAGCCCCACTCAAACACACTCCATTTTCAATGTTAGTCGTCACCGTGCCAATCAATTCCCCTGTATTGGACAATACCTTAATTGACTCATGCGGGTGTCCTTCTGTCTTGAGAAAAAAATGAACGCATAAAATTGTTCGCCAGCGAACAATCGGAGATGATTATTGAGAAAGTGTGTGTATTTAGGCCCCCTGAACTATCATCGAAGTGCCCGGGCATCAGAACCAAATAC
>JAUVJO010000298.1 GCA_030592345.1 Deltaproteobacteria bacterium | reverse complement strand
TCGCCGAATATTCCTTTTATCGGAGATCTTGAGACCATCGAAAAAATTCAGTTTGAAAAAAGGACCGCATTTATGGATGCTGGTAATTGGTAATCAAAAAAAATGTAGGCCCCATGCCCTGGAAAGTGAACTTCGCTCCGCAATTGGAATGATGGAAAAATGAAATGGTCGCCCATAGGTCAAAAACACGGCTTTGTGTTCTTCTTGATTTGATATCATGCGTCGCTTTGGTATATTGGCCTTTCCAAATCAAGCATGGACGGTTATGAAGTGTGTGTGCGGCTCAAGGAAGATGAACGGACCAGGGATATTCCGGTCACAATTATCTAAAACCTTGACATGATCCGGTATTTGAGCTATATATGACCCCTTTTATAGATAAAGGGGTTTTTTATGGCCAAAAAATCACGATCCCGGACAAGTCTGCCTCCAGAAGTGACCGAATCCGTTTTACACATGGGAGAACACATCCGAATCGCCAGGAAGCGACGCAAATGGACGCTTGATGCGATGGCCTCTCGGATGTTCGTGACCCGAAAAACCTTGTCACGCCTGGAAAACGGTGATCCCGGGGTTTCCCTGGCTGTGCTGACGTCCGCCCTTTGGGTATTGGGGTTTGAAAATGACCTCCATGAAATAGCCCACCCGGAAAAGGACAAGGTGGGGATATACCGGGAGCGTCAACGCCTTCCCAAGCGGGTGCGGACTTTCAAAACTAAACATGACCTGGATTTTTGATCATGGCGGAAAAGAACATCACGGTTTTCATATACCTTCCCGGAGAAACCGTTGCGGTTCCCGCAGGCATCTTCACCCATGAAAGCCACCTGGGGGTTGGGGCCTTCGCCTATGGCCGAAAGTACGTGGACCGGAAAAACGCCCTCCCTGTGGACCCGGTGTCTTTACCATTGGGTCCCGTGCCACGGGAAGTCACGAGCAACAAGGGATTGTATGGCGCGTTCCGGGATGCGGCCCCGGACTATTGGGGGCGGCTGATTATTGCAGCAGAACGGAAAGTTCCGCCCGAAGCCCTTTCCGAAATGGACTTTCTGTTGGCGGCCAATGCCACTCGGGTGGGGAACCTCGATTTTCGATGGACCACCCACGACCCGGAACCGCGCCTGGAGCCGCCCCATTTCAACCAGATGGAAGATGTGCTGAAAACAGCCGCCAGGATCGAGGCAGGGGAGGAGGTTTCCCATCATCTGCTACGTCTGTTGCGCCAGGGGACCAGCGTGGGTGGAGCGAGACCCAAATGTACGGTCCTGTGGCAGGATGCTTTGTGGATCGCTAAATTCCCTGCCAAGGACGACACCCTGAACATCCCCCGGATCGAATACGCCACTATGACGTTGGCTGAAAAATGCAGTATACGGATACCAGCCATTAGCCTTCAATCCGTGGGGGAAAAGGACGTTCTCCTGGTCCGGCGTTTTGACCGGGAGAAGACAAGGGACGGTTGGGTCCGGAAAGGTTTCTTAAGTTCCCTTTCCCTCATGCAGTGGGATGAAGCCGACCGCCTGTCTTGGGACTACGGGGCCATTTCTGACACCATGCGTCGTCACACGTCCGTGAAGGACATCCAGGAATTCTTCCGGCGCATGGTCTTCAATATCTTTGTACGCAACATGGACGATCACCCCCGAAATCACGCGTTCCTTTTTGGGGAAACCGGGTTGGAACTGTCTCCAGCCTATGATATCGTGCCCAGTATAACCCAGCCCGGAGTGGGAACCGATTTTTCCCTTGCCATGTCGGTTGGAGAAAGGGGCAGGGAGGCGTCCCTGAAAAACGCTTTGAGCCGGGCTGTCCGATTTGGGCTATCTGAAGAAAAGGCCAAGGCGGTTGTGAAAAACCTGGTTGAAACCGTACGGGGGTGGCGCGACCACTTTGCATCGATTGGCTGCCCCGATTCGGAGATACGAGCCTTGGCGCCATCGTTTACGCAGTGCGTGAATTTGGTGTCAGATCTTGATTAGGGTATTAACCTGACATATTTCTATACGGGTGACATAATTAAAGCTATAGGTGCGCGATGCTCGCAAATTTCTTGAACAAGCAGGGGTGAAACCATGAAGAACATGAGGCATAAAGGGTATGCAGCTCGTATTGAATACAGCGAAGAAGACGTCTGCTTTGTTGGGCATATTGCCGGAATACGGGACGTAGTAGGGTTCCATGGCGAATCTGTGGCAGAACTACGCTCTGCATTCGAGGAAGCGGTTGACGATTATCTTGAAACATGTGCAATACTTGGCGAGGAACCACAAAAATCGTATTTTGGAAAACTAATGCTTCGCATACCGCCGGACATACATGCCGCCGTTGCCACGGCTGCAGAAACCAGATGTAAAAGCATCAATCAATTAGTTGCGGAAATATTAAATCAAACTGTTCTGGATCATTAGAACTCCGAAGCTCTAACCAGCCAGAGCACCAGACCGCCTTTTTCTTTGCTTTTTCTTTTAGAAATGGTTTTATCTGATTTGAATTGATGTTCAAGGCTTCTGCGTCTTATTCGGCGGCTGGTGACCAGCACGTTGAGAGTAAACGGCAGGTGGGAAATGGATATTAATACTTCATATAGAGTCATGAGAACCCATGATGATTTTGACCGGTCTGTCTGGTATAGGGCGTCTTTCATGTGTGGCAGTGAGGATTGTGATTTGACGCTTGAGCTGGAAATAGACAAGGAGCTTCAGACTCGGGAGAGAACTCCATGAACCTTACTACATTGATTGACAAAATCAAGGCCCATCCGGACTACGTCAAGGTTGGCATGATCCTGTGTCACGTGGGCGTGGTACGGGGAACTTCTCGAGACGGGCGTCCGGTCTCTGGCCTGGACCTTATGGTTGACCGCGAGGTGCTGGAATCAATCCTTTCAGAACAACGAAAAAAGCCCGGTATTGTGGAGATACTGGTTGAGGTCCAGGAAGGCTCACTCAAAGTTGGCGATGAGGTCATGTATATTGTGGTCGCAGGGGATTTGCGGGACCATGTTATTCCCGTGTTGAAGGAGACCTTAGATGCCATAAAAAAAGGTGGCACACAAAAAACAGAACACTTTCTTTGAGGAAAGGGATGCTTATGCCTACATTCACCCATCTTGACGAACAAGGAAGTGTGCGCATGGTAGATGTATCTGAAAAGCCGGCCACTGTCCGGGCGGCAGTGGCTCAGGGGGTTATTACCATGCAAGCCGAGACCCTAGATCTGATCAGGGACCAAAGAGCAAAAAAGGGGAATGTGCTTGAAACGGCGCGAATTGCGGGCGTCATGGCTGCAAAGAGGACTGCGGAACTCATTCCCATGTGCCATCCCCTTCCGATTACTCATGCAAAGGTCGATCTTTTCCTGCAGCCCGAAACCCACAGTATCCGGATAGAGGCTGCCGTTCGTGTTGTGGGCCAAACCGGGGTGGAGATGGAGGCATTGACCGCTGTATCGATCGCAGCACTTACTATCTACGATATGTGCAAATCCTACGATCGCGCCATGACCATCTCTGATGTCTACCTGCTAGAGAAATCAGGGGGGAAAAGCGGGACGTATGTCAGGAAATGATCATGAAGGAGGCAGTAACCTACGAGGTGGCAGAGTTTTTGGGCGGCCGCTTTCAAGATGCCAGGGTGACGGCCATCCAGGAAGTCCCCTTGACTATCTGTCTTAATGGTCAAGAGGTAGTCACCTTGCTGTGTACAGGAAAGCAGCCCAAGTTCCTGGCTGTGGGATTCCTAAGATCTGAAGGGCTTGTCACAGACCGGAAGCAACTGAAGAGTATTCAAACCGAGGAAGGGGCTGAAAGGCTTGATGTGTACGTTGAGACATCTCATGATCCCTTTAAACTCCAACGCTTGGGCCGTTCGATTACTTCCGGATGCGGAAAGGGAATTGATTTTATCCGAAACGTAGAAACCATTACAGCGACGAGTATGTCGGCGGGGATGACAATCTCACCACAGCAGATCCTGCAATTGGCAGTTGATCTACAAGAACGTTCAACACTTTACCGGACGACCAGGGGATGTCATAATGCTTCCCTTGCCACACCGGAAAAGATCGTTATCTTTCGTGAAGATATTGGCAGGCACAATGCCGTTGATATGATTTGCGGGCAATGCTTCTTGGATAACATTTCCACCGAGGACAAACTCGTTGTAACGACCGGTCGTATTTCCTCGGAGATCCTCCTAAAGGCCATACGACTGGGCGTGTCTGTACTTGCATCCGGCTCGGCTGCAACGCGGTTTGCCATTGATCTGGCCCGAAAGACCAATATGACACTTATAGGATGCGTGGATGAAGGGCGCATGGTCGTTTACAATAATGGCGGCAGAATATACCTTGAAAGGCCACAAATGACACTTTTTCGCCGGCCATGAACATCAATAGCCATGTTGCTCAGGCTTGCAATAGCCAGCTATAGACTT
>JAUVJO010000379.1 GCA_030592345.1 Deltaproteobacteria bacterium | reverse complement strand
GCTGGCATCTGCCGCAAACCGTACATTTGCCGTCCTCCACCACAACTGGAGGGAAAAACCCTTTCTCGTTGGGTACAGTGCCTCGCTCCAATACCTTCTCGGGGCAAAATCTTATGCAGTCATCACAATCGTCGCCGCCTTTACAAAAATCCGCTATGATGGTGACCTTGCCAACAGGGATGCTACATTGCTCTATGTTCCAGTAGCGTGCTGATGAAATCTCGTATGTCATAGTTGACCTGCCGTTTGGTTATTGGTTATTCGTGATTTGTGATTCGTGATTCGTGATTTGTGATTTGTGATTTGTGATTCGTTTCCGGCTGATCCGAGATGACGGATGTTTGATGTCTTGCGCTGGAGCCCAGAGACTAGCTTCCGTCTGACGATCCACGAATCACGAATCACGATTACACGATTCACCAAATTCGTAACCCTTATCAAAGGCTGCGAGGTTCATTTCCTCTGTCCCGGGAGGGGCAGACTTGAGTATTGCTGCTCTTATACAATTCTTATCGATGATAGATGTTACCTTACAGACAAAACCCATCATCACATTGTTGGCCACCACAACCCTGAAATTTTCACGAGCAATCCGGGTTGCAGGCAACTTGAAAACCTTAACAGTGCTGGGGACCTTCTCCAGCAGAGATAAATCTACCATAGATTCATCTGCCACAATCGTGCCGTTCTTGTTTACAATAATTTCGCCGCCCCGCTCCTTGGCTACAATATCTGACATCATCAGAAGCAAATCCGGAACCTCCACAAAGGGGTAATCAATCGGTTGAGCGGACAGGAGCACATCCGTCAAACAGCTCCCCCCTTTCATCTCCGGCCCGTATCGCTTTGTCATTGTGCTGTTCAAATTTGGATCCATGTTCATGGCTGCGTTGATCATGGTCTTGCCGCCCTGAACGATCCCCTGGCCTCCGGTTCCCTCCATGCGAATTTGCATGTACTCTATGTCACTGGCCCTTGATTCAAAATCGATATGATACTTCTTGGCAGCTCCCTTCTTGGCCGATTTGACCAGGCTCAATTGAGGCCTTTGTCCGATAGGTGCATCCCTGAAGATACCCAGGCTGATTTCTTTGGTGAAGTCAGTTTGCTCAATGTCCTTTTCGTTGAGGGTCTCTTTGATTATGGCCTTTTCCAAGAACAAACCCTCAAGGGACTTAATTTTGTTGCGCCTTTCAAAGAGCATGCATGGAATCAATATCTCAACAAAACTCGGGCCAGCATTTTTCATTGCAGAAATCATACAGTCCAGGAGATGATAAGGATGAGAGGAGGTGGACCGGGCCACAAAGGTATACCCGGCTGCCAGGGCCACGGCAACCGGATTGACGGGTGCATAAGGGCTGCCGCCCGAGGTGGTGATAGTGCGTGCCCCAAGGGGCGTAGTGGGGCCATGCTGAAAACCCGTCATGCTGTATCCGTAGTTATTCATACAAAAGACGTTGATGTCATGGCCGTGCCTGCCCAGGGCAAGGAAATGATTACCGCCAATGCCCAAAATATCTCCGTCGCCTCCCATGACGGTGACTTTTAGGTGTGGCTTGGCCAGCTTGACTCCGAGAGCCGTGGGGATTGCCCTGCCGTGGGTGGCATGGATACTGTCAAGGTTGAGGTAGCCTGCAATGCGAGATGAGCAGCCGATTCCGGAAACGACTGTGCACTTGTCAGGGTCGTATCCTAGATGTTGGACCGCCTCGATAAAGGCATTTTTGATCCTCCCAATCCGGCAGCCCGAACACCAGATGTTCGGCATCATCTCTATTCTCAGGAACTCCGCATACGGATGCCGGCTAATTGCCTCCATATTTAACTCCTTTTTTATCGTTAGTTATTTGTCACTGGTCACTCGTCATTTGTGTTACGAACTTTTGGCCACGAACACGCCCACGACATCGCCGACAGCTCACAACCACTGGCCTCAAGAAGCCTGAAAAAAGAACAACCAGGTAAGTTTTCTCAAACCATACAATCCCCAACAACGAACAACCAATGACAAATAACGAATAACAAATAACTAATAACTAAACGCACCCTCAATCGCGTCCAAGACTTCACCGGGGGTGTGGATTCTGCCTCCCATGAGGTTCAAGCCCTGAACCCTCCCTTTCTTGATGTAACGTTCAACCTCTGTCTTGATTTGTCCAGCATTAATTTCTGCCACCAGATAGACCCTTTCTGTATTGTCGAGCTCTTGGAGAAGATCCTTGGGAAATGGCCAGGCCGTAATGAGCCTAATCATGGCCACTTCCAGATTCTTCTTACGAGCCAGCTTTACGGCTGCTTTTACTGACCGAGATTCAGACCCGTAACAGATGACAATTACCTCAGCTTCTGTTGGATCCATGAAAGTTTCATACTTGATAATATCCTGTGCATTCTTCTTGACCTTATCGAGCAGGTGTCGGACCAGTTGTTCTTCGGCATCAGGATTAATCTTTGGAAGGTTAGTCTCCAGATCGTGAGTGAGGCCTGTCCGGTGAAGGCGATGGCCGTTTCCTATGATTTCGCGATCCGGATCGAGCTGTACGGTCGGAAGCTCAGGGATGCTGATCGGCTCTTCCATGTGCCCGATAATCTCATCTAACATCACGATCACTGGCACCAGATACTCCTGAGAAAGCCCGCATGCCTCATAGGTGAGAAGCAAGGTCTCCTCAACAGAGTTAGGAACAAGCACGATCACCGGTCTTTCCCCATGGGTCCCCCATCTTGCCTGCATCATATCGCCTTGTCCCATCCACGTGGGCATGCCCGTGGATGGTCCACCCCTCTGGACGTTGACGCAAACAACGGGTGATTCAATCATGGCCGCGAAGCCGAGGCCCTCAGACATCAAGCTAAAACCTGGGCCAGAGGTTGCTGTAACGGCAATTGCCCCGGTAAGGCCGGCCCCTGCAATCGCTTGTATCGAGGCGATTTCATCTTCCATCTGTATGAAGGCCCCGCCGTGCTTTGGGATAATTACAGAAGCGCGTGTGGCAACTTCAGATGCCGGGGTGATGGGATAGCCTGCGTAGACAATGCGTCGCTCGCTGCCGGCAGCACAGCGCAACCCTTCAACCACAGCATCATTTCCGGTTAGCAAGACTCTTTTATT
>JAUVJO010000039.1 GCA_030592345.1 Deltaproteobacteria bacterium | reverse complement strand
TTCAAAACTCCTGATTGATCGTTTGTTATTGCCTCGAAAAAATCCTTGACTTTTGTTTCTTCAATTACTGGGTCATATCGCGCTGTTTCAGACCAGTCTTTGGCTACTGCCCAATTGAGCTTAAAATTTTCATCCTGATTTTCTTGTTCAGATAACTTTTGCTTTAGACCTGCCACTCCCAACAACTCAGACAACTTATGTGTATGAGAAGCATTGGCAAGCTGCTTGTTAGGAAAGTCATTTTCACGAACCTGTTTTGTTATACATGCCTTAAAAGCGCATTCTAATGCGTATCCAAGAAGATAATATGCGCCTTGGTAACATTCATTTTCAAGAAGGACTGTTGCCTCCTTTACCCTAATCTCTACCAAGATTTGAAGGTCAGTTTTATTCATTTGATCTTCGATACCTCACATTTTCTCAAGCACATAACATATAATGAACGGAAATCAGAAATATCAATATTTTAGATTCCGTAATTGACAAAATTGTTGGAACTGTATAGCACAATAAATTAATACTGAACATGGGAGGTATGATGGCACAAAAATATAACAAGGTCAAAGGTTTTTGGTCTACACTCGAAGATGTGGTTGTCGCTTCGGGTATCCAGAAACCGCAAGAGGAATGGTGGGTGCGGTGATAAACTCAAGGACTACTGGCTGTGGAAAGTTTTTTCTGCCGAAGGCGGATCGTGTTTTCTCGCTTCCGTCCGGGAAGGGAGAAATAAAAGAGCAAATCCTGAAAATCCCGTTAATCCTGTCAGAAAAAATGGAAATACCATCAAGTTAACCTAAAACTTACTATGCAATGAATCTCCCCAAAATCGTACCGTTTTTATCTGTATCCACTGATGATCCAGACCGGGTTCAAGGCTTCCAGCCTTTGGCCGGACGGCATTGGCTTTCCCCGGCTAACCTGCACCTGTACGACCTCTGTTGAAAATCCGAGGCTTTGCAAGGCTGCCATGGCCTTATCCAGGCTACTTAAAAGAATCGTATTTATAACGATCACGCCACCCGGCTTCAGATAAGCCCCTGCCGCTTTGATTGTACTCACCAGGTCTTTCCCGCCCCCTCCAATAAAGATACGATCCGGCTTTGGCAGGTGCTTCAAGCCACCAGGCAGTTTGGCCTGAACAATGTCAAGGTTCCTCACCCTGAATTGCTTCTTGTTTTGCCGAATATGACTAATTCGTTCAGGATCTTGTTCCACAGCAAAAATATTGCCGCCCCGAAGCAAGAGCGAAGCCTCAAGGGACACTGATCCGCTTCCTGCACCAAGGTCCCATAAAACCATGCCTGGCCGGAGGCAGAGTTTTGATATGGAGATGGCCCTTACCTCTGCTTTGGTTATGAGACCTGTTTCATGATGATAGCATTCCTCGGGCATGCCGAGATGGAGATCCTGATGCTGTTTCAAATAAAGCAGCGGCCTTGAGCTTATTTCAGGCATAGCTTGTCTTAGCACAATAACTACATTGAGTTTTTCAAACTCCTTGCTGGAAGCTTGTTTTGGCGAATACCAGGCCACACGTTCCTGAGGCGCACCCAGGTTTTCCAACACGCACATCATGGCCTTGTCGTAGCCCGCTTTAATCAGTTGCTGCCCCAACCACCCCGGTGTTTTTTTCGAGTCCGTAAAAACAACGACTTTCTCGTGTCCTGCCACGGCATCCAGAAAAGACTTCTCGGGCCGTCTGCCATGCAGGCTTACCACCCTGGCATCATCCCAGCGTTGCTTGATCCTGCTAAAGGCCGCTGCCACACTTGAAATATTGGGATGGATTACCACATGTTCCGCTCCAAGGGCATCGACCAGTAAAGGTCCGATACCAAAAAAAATCGGGTCGCCAGAGGCCAGGACGACAACTTGCTTATCCGTCATCTGCTTCTTGATCTGCCGGACAAGGCCGTCCAAATCTCCGGTAATTGCTTTCTTCCTGGCAGGGTGGTCTTTGAAACAGGCCAGGTGCCGTCGACCGCCTATGAGGATCTGCGCCTGTTTAATGATCTTCAGGTGCCTGGCCGTGAGATCCTCCGGGCCGAGACCCATGCCGATGACGTGGACTGGAATCATGGTATTATCCTCATTCGTCCTTTTCCTGGCAGAGAATGTTCTCAAAAGCTGGAAGCTCAAAGCTCAAAGCTGAAGGCTGAAGGCTGAAGGCTCGTTTTTGCTTTGAGCTTTGAGCCTTCAGCTTTGAGCCGGATTAGCCTTCAGCTTTGAGCCGGATTAGCTTTGAGCCGGATTACCTCTTCATTGAGTCAAAAAGAATCGTGCCATCATAATCAAAGATAACACCCTCCACTTTGCATTGCGGGCCGGCAAGATCGTGTGCGGATCGAAGCATCCTTTCGCCTACTGCACCTACAACCGCAGGATAGTCGTTCCGGATAAATCCGAGGGCCTCCCGGGCCGTGTTTGCGGCTCTTATCATTTTTGCCAGCGTCTCCTCTGCCGTTGCCTCCACAGCCCACTCTGCCAGCCTTTCCATACTCATCTGCGACTTGGCTGCGTGGGTATGATGAAACCCTTGGGCCATCTTGACGGCCTTGCCAAAAAAAACGGCAAGGAGGATTTTTTCAAAGCCCTGTGTAGTAGACGCATCTATTGAGAACTTGAAATAATCTCCAATCTGTACAAAAGCCTCCTGCCGGCTCTCATGCCAAATGGCCTGTGCGAATCTTTCGCTTCTGCGGCCGGTGGTGAGAATAATCTCGCTTAACCCTGCGGCCCTGGCTACGGAAAGGGCGGATTTGATCGTCGCCTTGTAGGCGTCATGCGACAGGGGGCGGACGATACCGGTCGTGCCCAGGATAGAAATGCCGCCAACGATTCCGAGCCTTTCGTTCATGGTCTTCTTGGCCAGTTCCAGGCCTTTTGGTACAAAGATTTCTACAAAAAGATCCATGTGTGTCCCGCCATGGGATGATGCAAGGGCCTCCTGGACCGCATCCAGTATCATCTGTCGCGGGACCGGGTTGATGGCCGGCTCTCCCACATTCACCTCAAGGCCGGGCTTAGTTACCACGCCCACCCCTTCTCCGCCTTGGATGGAAATCTTGCCACAGCCTTGAACATAATTGGCCTTCCAGACCCTGGCACCAATAAGGGCCCTGTGGGTCACGTCAGGATCATCGCCAGCGTCCTTGATGACAGTACATTCCGCTTTCTCACCAACAAGCCTGCCCCCGTTGATTGGGATCTTCAATTGCTCACCGCCAGGCAGGGGCACTTGAACGGAATCAGGAACCTTGCCTGTCATCAGCAAAATAACGGAGGCATTGGCTGATGCAGCGGCTGCCGTACCAGTCGTAAAACCTGATCGTAGTTTCGTTGTGCGTGTCATCCCGGGCATCATCCGACAAAGAAATAGAGCAAAGCGACTAAAAAGACGCTCAAAACGCGGAAACTCTGACCCATTAATAGCATCTGACTCCCCAGTTTGGGCGAAAAAATCCCCACATACCGCGGCAATTGGTGCCGCAGGGCACGTGCGGGGAAGGCAATGATGTTTCCTATCAAAAGGGCCAGTACTGTCTCTTTAACCGTCAGTGCCCCCGCTTGCAAAAGCGCGGCTGCGGCTGCAAAGCCTGAAGTAAATTCGGCTGCCAGGCTTATGATCACCACCGAGACGGCCTCCATAGGTATAAACCGCGTTGTAATAAGGCCTGCTGTGGCCTGGCGAAGCCATTCGAAAAATCCCAGTTGATTCACTACAAAAACACACACGAAAACCGGGATAACGTAAACAGCAATTTTTATAAACCGGCCAGGGAGTTTCTGTTTCACGTCACGGTACACGTCGGGCCAGCTTTTTCTGCCAGGGGGCGTCACGGAAACAGTACGCGGGGAAATTCCAAGAAAAAAACGTCCGTAGAGCAGATAACAGAATGTTCTAAACACTGCTGCCAGGAAGGTGAGAAATAGATAGTAAATGCCTGCCACACCGATAAGGGGCAGGACAATAAAGAGCAAAGTTGGAAGATGCAGGAAAAAGGAAGGAAATCCATTTACAAAATTAGACAAGAACAACTCTTTTTTGCTGATCTTTTTCTCTTTGTAGTAGTTTGCCAGCATGGCGTTGGCGGCAACTCCAGAAAAAAAAGCCGTGGTAAAGGCAGCACCGCTATAATCACTAAGTCGGCCAAAACCAAGCAATGGACGGGAGAGACTACCTATCTTTGTAACCCAGCAAAATCCCTCTATGATACTTCCTATGACAAGTCCCACGCCGATCAAGAGCATAATCCTGGTAAGAGGCCATACAAGGCCCTTCGTCAGCATTGGCCAACTAAAGGCAGGGTTATTATCATCATTCAAGAAAAGGAAAACAAAAAGCGCAAAGAGCAAAATGGATAAGGTAAACCAAATGCCTCTTCTTGTCCATAACGCCGCTCCCGGCCTCATTTTTTCTTGTGCCTTGTGATAAGCAGTGTGAAGTAATTTGGCTTTTCGTCTATCATCTCTTTGATGTCGGTTATGACCCTCTCATCAGGCTGACCACAGCATCTTATACCGATCGTGGTTTCCGTTAGATTCATTTCCTCAATCGCCGAATAGATGTCTTGAAAATGACGGTATGTCTTTAACACCACAATGTTATCCACCAGGCTGCCAAGTCTCCTTATGTGCTCACCCCCCTTTGCCCCTGAGACAACCAGGAGAGCGTCTTCCCCCTCGGCCAGGGGACGGTGGACCAGGGCTGCGGCCGCCTGGTAGGATGTGATGCCGGGAACGGTCTCGACTTCGATATCCGGTGCAATCATTCTGATTTCCCGGAGCATATACCCATAAGTGGAATAGGTCAAAGGATCTCCCAGGGTAATGAAGGCCGCGTCCGCACCCTTCTCAAGCTCTTTGATGATGGTGACTGCATTTTCCCTCCAGCATGCTTTCAAGACATTCCTGTCTTTGGTCATGGGAAAGACCAGCTTGACCACAGCCGTCCCCTGCGGAAGATGCGGGCGGACAATCGTCATGGCAAGGCCGTGAACGTCCTTGTCAGAGGCCGGTGCAAAGATCGTATGCACGCCACGGAGAATACGCACCGCCTTTAATGATATGAGTTCCGGATCACCCGGACCCACGCCAATACCGAATAATTTACCTGTCTTGTGTTTGCTCATAAGCTTTCTTGCAGAACGAGTTTAGCCAGCCCGTTGACTACACTGGCAGCCACATTCGATCCTCCCTTTCGGCCTACATTGGAAATAAAGGGCATGTTAGCTTTTATGAGAGCCGCCTTTGATTCAGCAGCATTCACAAAACCTACAGGGAGCCCGATCACGAGAGCTGGGCGTGCAAGGCCCTGTTCAATGACATCCAGGACCCTGAAAAGGGCTGTTGGGGCATTTCCAATAACGCAAATACCACCTTCCATGAAACGGATCGCGCGACCCACGGCAGTTGCGGCGCGCGTGGTTCCTCTCAGTTTTGCCGTATCGATTACATCTGGGTCGTTTATAAAGCACATAACCCGGTTTCCAAAGCGTTCCAGGTCGGTCTTTCTGATCCCGGCCCTGGCCATTTCCGTATCGGTGATGATATTTTTGCCCTGCTTGATCGCCTGGGCACCAGCCTTGATCGCCTCGGGATGAAATCGGACTATCCGGATATAGTCAAAGTCGGCTGTCGTGTGGATCATCCGTCTGACAATACTCCATTGGTCCGGCGGAAATCCGTGGTTCCCGGCCTCGTGGTCTATGATCTTGAAACTCTCTTTTTCAATCTCGTGTGGTTTCATCGCTTTACTGGTTACTGGATGCTGGATACTGGATGCTGGCTACTATTGGATCCAAAACTCCTCAAAACCATGGGCAAAATTATGATCAACCCGCGTTCTCATATTCAGAGCAAGAGCGAACAAAGTTTTCAGCCACACCAGGGTTACTGCCAAAATGGAGATGCACGTAGCTTCCAAGGGTGTTCTTGACCAGAAAGCCTTCTCCGCGTGTGCCCGTTTTTCCGCGACCTGCAATGTTGTATGCGAGTTGAACATCCACTGCCCCTTCAATTATCTCAGAGTAATGGAATTCATGGCCTCGAACCACCTGTCCGACCGGTCCGAGGGGGCAGGAGGCAGCCAGCGTAATCTCTCTGTACCCCAAAGCTTTCAGGCGTGAGAGCATATGTACTGCAAGGGGATAGACACCCGCCATTGGGTGGAAGCCCCCTTCTGTGTCCTCGATGCCCTGGCACAAGAGCATGAACCCGCCACACTCAGCATACACGGGACAGCACTTCTCTGACATAGCCTTGATCTCGGCCCTGAGGGAGACGTTATCCGATAGCTTCTGCACAAACAGTTCAGGATACCCGCCACCCAGGTAGAGCCCGCTTATCCCGTGCGGCAGGCTTTGATCCCGAAGTGGTGAGAAAAAGACAAGTTCAGCGCCGAAGGATTCAAGTATCTCAAGGTTGTCCTGGTAGTAAAAGCAAAATGCCTCGTCCCGTGCCACGCCTATGCGTGCAGGATAGCGCCCGGCAGGACGAGGATGGTCCTCGGCTGCTTTTTCCGGGGCACTCCCAAGGCAGGCAAAGATCGTTTCCAGGTCGATGGACTCTTCAACCAGGTCGGAGAGCCTTTCAATGTAACCTGCTGACAATGGATTATCCTCGCTGGTAACCAGACCAAGATGCCTTTCCGGTAATGCCAGACCGGGCTCTCGCGGCAGCCCCCCAAGGCAAGGCATTTGCACATTTCCGGCCATGGCCTCTTTCAAGTACGCGAGGTGTGTGGCGCTTCCAATGCGGTTAAAGACCACGCCAGCAAAATCAAGGTCTTGGTCAAAATGTTCAAACCCGCAGATCAGGGCAGCAGCACTGCGCGCCATACTCCTTGCGTCCACGACCAGAACTACAGGCAGCCCCAGCCACTTGGCCATCTGGGCAGTGGACCCGGCTTCACTCTTGCCGTCGTAGCCGTCAAAAAGGCCCATCACACCTTCCACAATGGCGAGATCAGATCCCTGCGCATGTCTTTGGAAAGCGTTCCGGTTGTAACCTTCAGGGAGCATCCAGCCGTCCAAGTTTCGGCTGGTAGCGCCACAAATCTGGCTGTGGTAACCCGGATCAATAAAATCAGGACCCACCTTAAAAGCACAGACCTTAAGACCACGCCTCTTGAAGGCCGCCATGAGGCCAATGGCAACCGTTGTCTTTCCTGATCCGCTATGGGTCCCTGCTACGACGAATCCTTTGATGTGATCCTCCTTTCCTTGGTCCTTGGTCAATTGATAGCTGTCATCTGTCAGGATACAATACCCTGCGAATCTCATGGATACCTTCCAATAGCCTGAGTGTGGGACGGGAGACGATCTGCTCGTCGATGATATATACTTGATCGTTTCTCACAGCCTTGATGGCCATAAAGCCCCCTTCTTCTTTTATTTGCCTGACTGTAACGGAATTCATTGTCCCTTTTTGAGCAAGATATACATCGATCCGGTCTCCCTGTGACAGGATGCGCTCCTTGCCATAGGCTGCGATGTTGGTTCCCCTCACTGATATGGCATCATCGGCCACATTCAGGCCGCCTGCCGCCTTCAGGACAAATACGGCTATGGAGGTTGGGGCAAAGGTCTTCATCTTGCTGTGGATCGCCTCAAAATAAACCTTTTTTCGTTCTCTTTCAGGAATCAAAACGACTTGCGAACGGACAGCCGAAAGACCGGCCTCAAATGTCTCTATCATTTCCATGGCCTGACGTTCCTTGCCTGTCAGTGCCCCCAGCGTCTTCCAGTATTTGTACATTTCACTGACATCCCTCGGTTGGAGCGACACCACCGTGATGCCGGCCTTTGTCAGCTTTTCAACCAGGGCCTGGTATCCGCGGACGATCATGGGCCTTATCAGGACCAGATCAGGTCGGGCGGCCAGAAATTTTTCTGCGTCGTCATGATAACTGAAAACCGGTTTCTGCGTCGCCTTTGAGGGATAGGTCTCATTTCTGGCCACACCAATGATTTCTTGATCAAGGCCAAGAGAAAACAAATTCTCCGTATGAGCCCCGTACAGTGAAATAATCCTGGTAAACGGTTTTTCAACCAGGATTTTATTGCCAGACTTGTCGATAACAATGTTTGACTCTGCAAATGCGTTGCCTGTGACTAAGAATAACGCCCATAATATAAGACTGATGAGGATTCTCTTCATCTATAGACTCTCACATATTAAATTTCACAGCGTTATCGGTCGTCGGCGTATTACAATACAGCCTCCTCCCTCTGGCCTTGTGAAATTTAATATGTGAAAGTCTATACGTCTCCTTCACATCACTCCAATACTCCCTCACTCCAACCCTCCAATTCCGAATTCTTTCCCTCACTTTTTAAGCACTACCCGTTTTGCGTTTGAATACGGCTCAAAATAGACCTTTGATTCTACGCCGAAAACGTCTTCTATGTTTTCTTCATTGAAAACGTCATCAATATCTCCATGAGCCGCAATTTGTCCTTTTTTCATGAAAATCAAGTAATCGCAATAGAGAGCTGCCAGATTCAGATTTTGCATGACTGCAATTACTGTTTTTCCTTCAGCCCTTACGCGGCGCTCCGTAATACTTAGAAGGCTTAAGGTATGCTTGATATCCAGATTGGATGTGGCCTCGTCTAAAATCAAAACAGACGTATCCTGTGCCAGGGCCCTTGCAAACACGACCCTCTGTTTTTCCCCGCCGCTTAGGTCGGTAACGTGCCTGCATGCGAACTGTTCAGTCCCTGTCTCGGCCATTACAGCACTGACTATTTTGAGGTCATTTGACGACGGAGCACCAAACCTCGGGACATAAGGATGTCTTCCCATCAGCACAGTTTCCGTCACTGTGAAAGGCATGCTAATATAGAAGTCCTGCGGCACAAGCGCTATGGCTTTAGCCAGATTTTTTCTGGAGTATTCGTCTAAGGCCTTCCCTTTATACTTGAGTGTTCCGGACTCCGGCTTTTTGTTTCTCACCAATAGGTCCAGAAGGGTCGTCTTGCCGCATCCGTTGGGCCCGATGATCCCGTAAAACCTTCCGGGCTCCATCTTGAGTGAAAGATCACTCACAACCCTATTACTGCCAAAAGAAAAAACTATGTGTTCGATCGCAAAGCCCATTTTCTATCCGATAGTCCTGCCAATCTGCCTTTGTCGAAAAATATAGCAAAAGAACGGCCCGCCGATGAGGGCAGTTAAGACGCCGATCGGTATTTCCGTAGGCAGGACTGCCCTTGTGATCGTGTCCGCACAAAGAAGCAAGCTGGCTCCGGCCAGGGCGGATGCAGGGAGCAATTTCCTGTTGTCCGGCCCAACCAAAAAGCGCATCAGATGGGGGACAATAAGGCCGACAAAGCCTATGATCCCTGAGACAGAAACGCACACTGCTGTCACCAGTGAGGCGGTTACAAGGAGGATGACTCTCACCCTATTGGTTTCAACACCCAGGGAGGCTGCAGAACGATCCCCCAGCGACATGACGTTTAGATCCCGGGCAAAAAAGACAAAGACAAAAAACCCCAGGGACACGAAAAAAAGAGTCAAAAAAACATCCACCCAGGTCTTTGATCCAAAGCTCCCCATCAACCAGAAAATAATGATGGAGACGTGTTCGTCTGCCACATATTTGATGAAGCTGATACCTGCCGACAAGATGGCCGCAACAATGATTCCAGAGAGAATAAGATTGTTGGAAGAAATCTGACCGTTAAAAGAAGAAAGATACAGGACAAAAAACAGGGTTGCAACCGCACCGATAAAGGCAAAAAAGGGTACGGAATAGATTCCCAAAAAACCGATATTTAGCAGCAACGCAATTGATGCGCCAAAGGCAGCGCCAGCAGATATTCCCAGTGTGTAAGGATCAGCAAGCGGGTTCAGGAGGATGCCCTGAAAAATGGCACCCGCAATGGAAAGGCCTCCCCCGACAATTGCTGCGGTCAGTATGCGCGGCAGCCGGACATCTACGACAACATAAGGGAAAATATGGTCTATCCCTTCCACCAATTTTTCATAACCGCACGCCTTTGAGACGATAATCCTTACGACCTCGAATGGGGGAATTCTTATGTAGCCCATCCCGGTCGAAATGACAATAACCGCACAAAGTAATATAGTCAGTAGAAGGGTTTGGGTCCCCACAGAGGACCCAAACCTGTTGCCACTTTTCATTTTATCATCTACAATTGTAATAGTTCACGGCCCCGGGTGAGGAAAACCGCTTCTCTTCGGCCTCCAATGCCTTACGTCGGCAGGCGATCGTCCTCAGTGGAAATGGTCCCGCCACAGGCGGGATTCAGCGATTTTCCTCACCCTCTGAACTGTTACCTACAATTCAATCTGATTGTCTTTAGCCACATCCTTGATGTGCTGAATAAATATCTTCACAATGTCGGGATTTTGGCCCAGTCCCTCAAGCACGGGGGTCACCTTGACCCCAAGGGCTTCGAAAGTCTTTTTCCAGGAATCATCCTCATCGCCGGCCATATCGTTGGTTGCATGGTCACCGGCAACGATCATGAGCGGCTTCACGACCACCCGTTCCATCTTGGTGTGCTTCAATCCGAAAACCACATCGTCAAGTGAAGGAAACCCCTCCACTGCCCCCACAATTATCGATGTGTCCGGGTACATTTTCCTTAAAGCTTGCTGAAATTGGATGTAAGCACCTGTACAATAGTAGTCGTTTCCGTGGCCCATGTAAACCAAAGCTGCCTTGTTTTTTTGGGCCAGGTCCACATCGGCTTTGACCGCCTCTGCTGCAATGTTGAGATCTTCGTGATAATCGTATTCCTTTCCATTCTTCCCAAACAAAGGCCTTCCCAGGACTAGCTTGTCAAAAGGCATGAACTCGGCCTTGATGGTATCTATGGCATTTAACCCATTCACGTAGGAGCTCAAGTCCGTATATTCTTCTCCTTGATAGATATGGCTGGGTTGTACGATGATCGTCTTATAACCTTCGTCCTGCAGATCCGCTATGGTCGCCAGGGGACCCTTGACATACAATATTTCTTTTGGGATGTCTTTATTTTCGTCCAGGAATTTCTTGTCATTCTGCCTTTCATGCCAGATCTTCCTGATGATGTTGGAAGTAAAGGCCGTCCTCACCTCCACATCAGGAAAGGCATTCTGCACCTCTTTGCAGATGTTAGTAATTGCCACCAGGGCAGAAGGATAACTTGTACCAAAACTGGCCAGGACAATCGCTTTCTTGCCTTCCTCTTGTCCTGTGGCAAAGGCTGGGGCTGCAAAAGCCATCAAAAGGACGGCAGCCAAAACCATGATTCCCATTTTTCTCATAGTCGCTGTTCGTTTCATGAATACCTCCATTTTCTTTCGGAAACCGTTAATTGCACTCAATCACTCTCCAAGAAGCCTTCATCCACCACCCCCTTTTTGCTCTCGACTCAACAAAAAAAATCCCCAGGCTAAATCATCAGCCTGGGGATTTCCCTGTTCTATCCTCAAAACTGTCTTGTGCTCACCACCTGGCACGCGAGGATCGTGAGACACTAATTTTTATGGCAGGTCTTCTGGCTCCCCCGCCCTCTTAGCGACCTTCCCGTCCCAATTGATCGGAACAGTGGTATGCAAATGCCAGAGGGTTCCCTTTTCTTAATGAAAAAGGCGGGGTTACAGCGGCGGGACCACTCCCGAATTCCACGGGATTCCCTATTAAGCCCTAAAGGGCACCAAAGGTTTTTTTATACCATAAAAAGTGCTGGTATCAAGAAGAATATCTTGAAAAGGGGGATTTAGACCTGCCCTGTCCGCCCTGGCGCTCATGCTCACAATAGGGCACAAGCTAATAAATGACAAACTTCCTCTTGATCCAACGTTCCAATATTCCATGATTCCAGATGCGAGGCAGAAACCCATGCCTCAATAAGCCTCTATAGATTCAATACGTTGTAGAAATTCCGAGACGTTAAATTGCCTCATATGTCAAACAGGTGCTGTATTCTGATTGAGATCAATTTATCGCTTGACAGGTTCTGATTCCTTACTTAAGATAATAGTAAGAAATATTAATGGAGGTATGAAATGCTATCTACAGTAACCACTAAGGGGCAGGTGACTATCCCGAAACCGATTCGAGACCTATTGAATATCCGCCCAAGCGATAAAGTTGATTTCATACAGGAAGGTGATAGAGTTCTTTTAGTGCCGGTAACGACTCTGAAGGATCTGAGGGGGAGTGTTACGCCTTGTGGCAACGGTGACTTCAGGAAAGAAAGGATAACTGCAAAATCGGTGGTTGGGAAAAGGGTGGCCAGGGAGATGAAATGAGGTTATATTTTGTAGATACCAATCTGTTCATCCGTTACCTCACTAATGACGACCCGATTAAGGCCGACAGGGTAGAAAAACTATTGAACCAGGCGGCTGATGGCAAGGTCAGGCTGGTGACTGCCGAAATGGTCCTGGCAGAGATGGTGTGGGTCCTTGAGTCATTCTATGGCCTAAAAAATGTTGAAATAGGACCGATGGTAAAAGCCATACTGGCGACCCCGGGCCTTGAGGTGTTAAATGGCGATTTGGTGGAAAAGGCCGTGGAGTTTTACCTTTCTCACAATATAGATTTTATCGACGGTTATGTTGCAGCGGTTATGATCAAACTTAGAATATCCGACATATACTCCTACGACAAGAAACACCTCGCCAGGATTAAATTAATCAACAGGAAAGAACCTTAAATAAATCCAGGTCTGGGCCCGGGGGGATTTCTCAAGTAACCGCACAGATTGAACAAGTCCGCGGGCTTGTCAATCTCCCCTCACACTGGAGGCCACCATTATCTGTCACGGTCAGCTCAAAGGTCAACGATGCCCCATCTGTGCCCACATTCGGTGCCGTAAAGGTGGGTTGGACGATTGTTGGATCTGCTATAGGCTTTAAGATAATGATTTTGGATGCGTTATCGGTCGTCAACGTACGACGAGTACGCCTTCCTCCCTCTAGCCTTCCCAAAATCTTTATCTTAAAGCCTATAGCAACATATTAACGACTATCGGGAGATTACCCGGACTTTTTGAGAAGTTACTTTCTGTCATGTGAACCGTATGATAAAATAGAAATAAAGCAACCCCCGCCGCCATCGGAATCGGTTTGCTGGTCAGATGAGGACGACGCGTATGCCGGCCCACAGGGATCCACGATCCATCCGTTTGCAACACCGTCCGCATCACCAAAACCTCCATCCTTGAACTCTAAGGTAAGCAATTTTCTGTCTACACTGAATATTGCGTGGTCTGAATAATCGTGCCAGCCGTCTATGGTGCTGTAGTTATACCATTTGACATTGCCCGGTAATGATTTGGAAAGATATACAGTTACCTCCGCAGTATCCCCGGCCCTATCGACCTTCAGCTTTAAACTGATGACGCCCAAAGGCATCTCATCCGGTCTGTTCTCGGTGTCAGAAATGGTATTTGCATCAATAGATTTCATCGATTCAGTGGAAGTGACACATGTGGAAATCTTAACACCTATTTGTGCTTCTCCGACCACTGTGTTCACGCATTTCATATCGGCCTGATCCATATCAGGGGTTCCGTTATCGTCCAAGTCTGCGGTTTTATCAACTTCTTGATCATCGGGTATTCCATTTGAATCCGTGTCATCTGAAGTAGTCAGCGTTGTGAACGAATATGGGTCTGACCATTCTGATTTTTCATTATTATTGTCGCAAAACATAACTCTCCAGTAGTATGTGGTGCCTTCATCCAAGACAGATTCCGGCACAACCAAGGACGTGAGATGAGAAGTACTCGTTACGTCAAGAACAAATGACAAGAAATCGAATCCCGTGCTGATCTGCCATTCGGTTTTTGCATGTGTATCGCCACTCTCCGGATCAGAAAAATCTCCTGTCCTGAGCAGAGTTGTCAATGAAACACCGGTCTCACCATCAGGCGGGGATAGAAGCACAGGTTGATCGGGTGAGTTGTTGAGTGGTGGTTCAACATTAATGGTGAGGCTGTCCGTATCTTGAAGCCCCCCTTGATCTGTCACGGTCAACTCAAACGTCAACGCTTCACCACTTGCGCCCACATCAGGAGCTGTGAAGGAGGGTTGAGCCGCAGTTGCATCAGACAGCGTAACCGAAGGACCGGATGTTTGTGTCCACTGGTAGGCGGCAATCCCGTCGTCCGGGTCAAATGAGTTGGAACCATCCAATGTGACAGTGTCTCCTTCAGCCACGGTCTG
>JAUVJO010000285.1 GCA_030592345.1 Deltaproteobacteria bacterium | reverse complement strand
GCCTATCTTATGGAGGCAATATTGGCACTATCAATGCGTACGCCAGTGATCTCAAATCCTACGCTGGGTGGATTACCAAGCTGGGCGGCATAGACTGTTCGCAATGTGGTACACTATCCTTCCGCATCAGGGGAGCCAAAGGGGGAGAAAATTCCAGCCTCTATCTGGCCGACGGAAATTTCAGATGGGGTGTAGACGTAGCAAAATACACCAAGGTAACCACTTCCTGGCAAAGAGTCATCATTCCACTGCGTGAGTTTGCAGACTATGGGGCAGACCTCACACATCTCGCAGAGCTGCAGTTTGTGTTTGAAGGGGAAAAGATGTCAGGCACAATTTATTTGGATGACATTTGTTTTGGTCACGAAGGCAATTGAATGAATGCCTATAGTTTTATCTCAAGCCCGAAAAACTATCAGAGCATGATTACGGTCTTCTGGAGTGAGTGCTGTATCAGGGCGACGGATAGACGGTGGTAAATGATCATAAAAGCTGGCCGGTTCGAAAAAACACAGACAGAAAAGACAATTTGTAATGACATGCAACGAATACCTTCACCTAGAATCAAAGGCAATGGATACTTATTAGTCTATTTACTGCTGATCATCTTGATTATGGGAATTCAAAACGTCAAGGCGGTGGAATTCGATAGCCCTTTTTGCAAATCACCTGGCGTGGCATTTCATCCAAGGGCTTTTGTCCCGCAGTCTGATGATTGCAGCCCAAAACGGGAGCAGGTCGTTGAAGACCTCCGGCTGCTAAGAAAAAGCGGTTTTCGCAGTCTTGTTACTTACAGTGCTAGTAACATACTGGGTTCCGTCCCGGAAATAGCTCGAGAGGTAGGTTTTGATGGTTCAATAATAATGGGAGTTTGGGATCCCCTTTCTAAACAGGAATGGGATAAAGCCATAACCCAAGCTCCGTTTGTCAATGGATATTGTCTGGGAAATGAAGGATTGGGGGTTCGTTACAGCCAAATTGAATTGGCATCTAAGATGAAAGAGTTAAGGCGGTTGACTGGTCGCCCCGTAACGACCTCGGAGCCCATAGACAGTTATTTGAAGGGCATTCATCACGATTGGCTACTGATCAATTCTGATTGGCTTTTTCCTAATGCACATCCGTTTCTTGCGGATCAACCAGACCCTGACCGTGCCGTGGATTGGGTTGTGGCCCGGTACGACTACCTGGCTGCTACCACGGGACGAAGAGTTGTGATCAAGGAGACAGGTTTTCCTAGTTCAGGGTCGGAAATTTGCAACGAAGAAAACCAGCTCTTATTTTTTGAAGCGCTGGTAAAGAAGGGAATAGCGTTCTTTTATTTTGAAGCCTTTGACCAACCATGGAAAAGAGATGTTCTGAAACAGCCTGCCGTGGAAGCCCATTGGGGTTTATACCGCGCAGATGGCACTCCCAAAAAGGTGATTCTATGGTTTGCCGACCGTTGGTTAGAATGATGGCGCAGCGATTTGCAGCAATAACTCTGTTTATGGCGGTCAACCTACTTGTATCCGCACAACCTACCAGCGGTTCAGGCGGGTTTGGAACGAGCATTGTCGCCCTCTCAACAGAAGCATGCGACGATACTGGTGTAAGAGAGTGGGTTGAACTGGCTGGCACTTCCGGTTTGCTTTGTGGACGACCAAAGCATAAATCGATCCAACTGATTACAGTTTATGCGCCAGGCTGTGACAAAGGCCACTTGATTCTCAGGGAGCTGGAAGCTCCGGATGCGAGTACACTCCTCTTGTTTAGCGCCCCAGCTCCCTTGATGAAGAATATCCTCCGGGCTACAATCTACCTGAAGGGCTATCACGAGAACCTAACCCTATTTGAACACGTAGGAGGCATCTGGAGGCGGCGGACGCCCCAACAAGTCTGTGTGGCGGTGACTGGCGGGCGAAAAGCTTCTCAAGAACCGCTGCTGGCTTTTTCAGTAGAGGGGCTCGGTCTATTCAGCTTGCGGGATCAAGACAAGGCAGTCCCTACCGCTACCACTGTAGGTTTGCCTACAACGTCCGCTAGTTCGCTTTTGAGCGGCAGCCCCTCGCGCGGCCTGTTGCCTTTGGGCTTCTCTATTGTGCTGTTAGCAGGAAGTTGGATGCTTTCACGTTGGATTCACTGGACGGAACAGAATGCTGACAAATAGCATGAACATGGCATGGCCTGCAATTATCTTCCTGGCCATACAGAGCCTGTTTCTCGCGACGTTTTCTTTTTTTGCTTTCTTCAATTATCTGTACGGAATAGCCAGTCTTTGGAGACCACGTTTCCGGCGAACACGGCCGTCTGGAAAGAAGGTTGCCATTGTGATTGTTTCATTTAACGAGAAGTACGTGCTGGAAGAGACGGTTCGTGCTTGTGAAGCTTTGAGCTATCCGAACAAAGTCATTGTGTTGGGAGATGATTCTACGGATCCTGAAGTAGTGGATCAGCTTCGTCGTTTTGCGGCATCCCAAGGTTGCAAAAAGGTGCAAAATCATTCGTTTTGTCAGGAAACGAAAGGTGTTGACGGCCGATTATGTGAAGAACCTATAGAGATTTGGGAATCACCAGGCTTTGTTTTGTTTCACAGACCTTGCAATGCTGGATTCAAAGCGGGCAACCTTGAAAAGGTTCTTCAGTATCTCGCTGATCGTAACATAGACTATATGTACTTGCTTGATGCGGACTGGCATCCTCAGCCAGACGCTATAGAAAGGACTCTGGAGGTTCTGGAGGCCTACGAGGATGTGGCCTTCGTGCAGACGAAACGGATATCATTTCCGGTCGGAATGAACTTGTTTCAGAAGTACGTCGCCCTTGCTGAAGAGGGCTGCTATTATGTTGACTTCGAAGGGCGTCAGGTTCTCGGGCATCCGATATTATTTTCCGGCTGTTGCACACTATTTCGATTAGACGCCGTTGCACATGTCGACGGATTTACGCCCGGTCATCTTACTGAGGACTTGGATCTCACAAATCGACTATGGTTAGACGGCTGGAAGGGAATCTACTTGGGAAATGTCATCAACCATGGGGAGGTGCCTTTTTCTTACGATCATTATCGAAGGCAGCAAGAACGGTGGGCAGCTGGTTCTGCGAGGGGGTTTAGAGATTTCTTCTGGCCTATTTTGGGTACTAAAAGGCTTAACTGGATCGAAAAGTTGTCTGCCATACGACAGAACGCCTATTTTACTACTACACTGCTAACTGGATTAGCCATCGTGATGGGTATGGCGACTGTTTTGTTCCTAGCGTTGGGTTGGAATACCTACTCGGTGGAGTACTACCTATACGTCATGGGAGTCTTAAAAGTCCCGTTCGTTATATTGCTTTACTGGTGCATTTTAGCGAACTTTATCGAACCGTTAATCATGATTCTAGCCAAAAAACGCAGATACCGCGAACTGTTTCATCTACCCATGATGGTTTGGTACGCGTGGGGTGTTCTCACCACCTACGTTGTTGGAAACATCAAGGGGCTATTTGGATTCAAGCTCGATTGGTTCCGCACTCCGAAGTTCCTTCGCAGTCGCGTGGGGCGTCTTCCACGTTTGCCGGCTTCAATGCGTGCATTCAACCTGTGCACGTGTCTCGCCTTGACATGCTTCTATTTCAGCCAGGGCTGGGTTTTTGGGTGGTTCGACGAATTCGCACTGCTTTTGGTTCCGGCCTTTCTGTTGGCCTCCATTAAATGAATGCATGCCGATTAAGGCACAAACGTTTGCTGGTCAAATCATCGAGAGGCTCGGAGTGGAGACTGATAACAGCCTCCCAAAGACAAAAGTTCTGACTTCGTTCGGAGCACCCATCGAAGGACAGCGCTGTTTTTCTGTGTCATAGCCTGCGGGACTTTTGTAGCAGCCATAATCGTGCTTGAGATTTTTCTTGAATCCAAGAAGCCACTGGGCATAGCTGGACGTCCATTGGAATATTACTTGATTTTTTCCAATAGTTTTAATCCTTCTTCTACGGCTATCTTCCTGCGCTTATGCGAGAAATTGAAAAACTTGCAAAGGTTTGAGCAATAAAAGTAATAAAGGGAGTAATGGGCGACATATAGATTCTCAGATAATTATCTGTTTCCAAAAATGAACGCGTAAATGTCCATATCCGCCTTTTCTCTTTCTGCATATATAATAGAATTGATTTTATATCTTATATTTATGCCATTTATATAATTACAGGCAAGAGATATTTTACCCAGCAATTCTCATTATGGAATTTGCCAATAATATTTAATAAATACAGATCGTTATTAATCTGGTATTTTTATGATACACTTCAAGCTGTCTCAGAAAAATGAGAATTGCTGTATTTTACCTGCTTCTGTTGACAAGGAAAAAGTGGTGGCGTATGACAGGCTTCCGTGCTAATTTATTGCAACTTATTGTAACCGTTCACGAGTTTAATTTAGCTATAAAGAAAGGTAAAGTTAAATGACACAAGAGGTAATAGTACGTTTTCCACCCAGCCCGACCGGATATCTGCATATCGGCGGTGCCAGGACAGCTATATTTAACTGGCTTTTTGCCAAAAAAACAGGCGGCAAGCTGATTTTGAGAATTGAGGATACCG
>JAUVJO010000343.1 GCA_030592345.1 Deltaproteobacteria bacterium | reverse complement strand
TTTCCAAATTATCAGACCCGGCCACCTGCAACCGGTGATGGATATATTGTGTCACCTCTTCCTTGTTGAGGCCCCTGAGATGACAATAAACTGTCACACGCTGAGCAAATTGTTTGAGTTCCCTTTGTTGTAGCTTAGATTTCAATTCGGGCTGGCCTACTAGTATCATTTGTATCAAATGGTGTTTTTCGGCATCTAAATTGGAAAGCATCCGAATTTCTTCTATTGTCTTTTCAGGTAGATTCTGGGCTTCATCAATGATCAGGACCACTCGCTTTCTCTCGGCAAACTGTCTCAGCAGGAACCCGTGAAGATTATCCAGCATCTCGGCCTTATCCAGCCCGGTCACCTCAAGCTCCAACTCCTGGCAGATCATTTTAGTGAACTGCAAGGGAAGGACATTGGAATGATTTATCACGCCCACATGAACATCTTGCGGGAGATTACGTAACAACAGATTGATAAGCGTTGTTTTCCCGGCCCCGATTTCACCTGTAATAACGACAAAACCCTTATGCTCCTCTAAAGCATATTGCAGATGGATGTACGCGTTTTCATGGGCCTGGCTCATGTAAAGATAGTCAGGGTCAGGGGTGATATTGAAAGGTTTTTCTTTTAACCCATAGAAAGATTCATACATGGTGATCTTACCGAACTCAGGGGCTCAGTCTCATAAGCGCTAAGTTGTTTTGTAAACGTTTACAGGTTACATTTATGCCGTACGGAATTGTTTTGCAAGATGAACATCGAACATATTAAAAGATCAACATCGAACATCGAACGTCGAATAATGATGTCGCCCCGCTTCTCAAATTTTTTAAAATCGAAAAAAAAGCCAATACCGAACATTCAACGGCTATTTCTATTTTTTCATCTTTTCCCATTCACCATTTCACGCCTTGGCGTGATTGGACGTTCGATGTTCATTTTTTTCAGTAGTCCATCCGGTGCAAAAATAACCTAACGCTTATGGGGCTCAGCCTTTGGCCTTATTAAAGACTGTTCCGATGATGGTCTTTTCTCTCAAGACCTCAAATGCCTGTCTAATATCTTTTGTGGAGGTCTTTTCCGCCTCTACGACGAGAAGAAGGCTGTCAACAAAACCAGACAGTACCAGAGGGTCTGCACAGGACAAAAGCGCAGGGCTATCATAGATAATAAATCGGTCAGTATAGCGTCCTTTGATTTCCTTGACCAGAGATTCCATTCGAGGAGCACCCAGGAGCTCTGCCGAGTTCGGCAAACCGTTACCAGCCGGGAGTACAACCAGGTTTTCAATGCGCGGATTCAGCAAAAGATCAGGTAATTCTGCCTGGTGCAACAGATAATCAGCCAGGCCCTTGCTGATATCCAGCCCAAAATAGCGATGGATAGAAGGTGTTCTCAGATCAGCATCCACAAGGAGGACCGTTTGATCTACTTCTTGAGAAATGCTCACTGCAAGATTGATGGCAGTGAGTGTCTTACCCACGCCTGGATCCGCACTTGTAACCAACAGGCTGTTTGCTCCTAGTTGCTTCATTCTATTCAAGACCTGGGTGCGCAGTATCTTGAGCTGATCGGTCATGGCTCTTTCGTGAAAGAGGGAAACGATCTTGTTTTTCTCAAGGACACGTTCGTCAATATCAACGATCCTGGTCCTGGAGTATGTCGGGCTAATCTCTTTTCGTACTTGTGCATGCTTTTCTGCGTAGTGGCCTAAAACAGCAGACAAGCCTTCTTCATCTTTGATGAAGTCGGGACTAACCACATTTCTGGCCACTTTTGCCTTCTCCATGGCTTTTTTTAACTTACTCATAGGAAGCGCTCTCTTGTAATAAGTGGTTCAGGGGTTCACAACGTTGTCATAGTCATCATTCTGCGTTGGATCTTGACCCATACGATCTCTAACGGCATGATGAAATGATGGACGATGAGAAGGGTTGCAACGAGAATACCAATGGCAGCCAAGATTATTACCGCCCATTTTATTCGTCGAGCCCGCACGTCCTCATCGCTTTGCATCATGGAAATCACAGACAATACCGGGACGTTGGTGAGCTGACCCAGTTCCTCTGCTGTTTTAATGGAGGTGTCCAGATTTTCCCGAACGGCAGAAACACCAACACCTGCTCCCAATGCCAGAACAAAACCTATGAGCAGGATAGCCAGCCGGTTAGGCTTATAAGGTTTTTCAGGTAATTGACCAGGATCAATGATGGTGAAACGTTCACCTCGTTGCGTTTCCTCCATCCCCTGGGCCACCTTTGCCTCCATAAGTTTGGCCATAATCTCGTTGTATTTATACTTGGCATTTTCGTAATCGCGTATCAGTTTGTTGAATTCTTTTTCTACCACAGGCACATTTCCGATTTTTCTTTGATATTTGGCTATTTCTTTCTCAATTTGCTGCTTTTCCTCAAGGAGGCCCGTGCTCTGGATCTCAACCGAGTCGATTTGGGTCTTCAGGTTGATATATGCAGGATTGTCCGGTTTTTGTTCTATCAGATCTTGAGAGACTTTCTCTGCTCTAATATTTTCCACTTCTTTGCCAAGGACATCTACCTCTTTTGAAAGCCTGACAACGTCAGGGTGTTTCGGTCCTAACTTACCCTTCATGGCGGCCAATTGACCGGTTAACGCATTTAGGCGTTTGACCTTTTCAATAGAAGCGTCAGATTCTTCTACCTGCTGTTGCAATTCATGTATCTCTTTCTTTAGCTTTTTCATATCAGGATGCTTTTCAGAAAGGGCGCTTTGAAGGCTGATAAGCTGTAAGCGAAGGTATTTGAGACGTTCACCCGGATGCATTATCGCCTTGCCCTCCTCTGTCACAATGGGGCTCAAGGGGTCTACATTGGCAATTTGGCCTTCGAGGAGAATCTTTCTTTCCTTAAGAGAACTTATCTGCATTTCGATATGATCCACGTCCCTATTGAGTTGCGTAATGGCCTGCAGATTCAGAGCATTGTATTCAGGAAGCTCTCCAATATGGGCCTTTTTGAATTCGCTAATCTTGTTCTCGATTGCATCTATCTGCCCTTTGAGTGCGTCCGATTCCTGCTGTAAGAAAATGGTGGTGTTCGAAGCTCTCTGCTCCCTTGATTTCAAGTTTTGCTCAAGATAAAAGGAGGCCAGTACATTGGAGACCTTTTGAACCGTGGAAGGGTTCTTCCCCTCGTATGAAAGGGTGAAAGCTATCGTGGCAGCAGTCGGTCGGCCTGTTCTTCTATCCATTACTTCGGCACTGATTGTTTCAAGATGGATATCATCACGCATCTTTTCAATAATCTCTTCCGTTGTATATCGATCACGCATCTCCTGGTACAGATTAAAGCGGTTGATCATTTCCATCACCCTGGAGCGGCTCATGATCTGCTGGGTGATGACCTGCAAACGTTCTTCCACAAAACCTGTAATGGTTGTCTGAACATATTCCCTGGGAATCTGCTGGTCTTCAATAAGGATAGTTGACTGTGAGAGATAGATCGGCGGCAAGACAAAGGCTATAAGAACCGCCATGAAAATTACAGATAGAAAGGAAAGGACAAAACTCTTTTTCCTTCTTCTTATCAGGCCTTTTAAGTCAACAGCTTTGGGTTCATCCATGGTCATGGCTTTCCTAATTTATGAGATTCAATACATGGTCTAGCATTGGGCGTTTCCAGAACTTGTGGGATGCATCCTCTTGAAATCGCTTGCGCCACATTTGTGGAGTATATTAAGTGCCTAAAGTGAGCTAA
>JAUVJO010000195.1 GCA_030592345.1 Deltaproteobacteria bacterium | reverse complement strand
CCTCCGGCGCAACATATTAAAAATAGGCAGAATACCTCAATCCCGCTAAAAGCGGGACGCACTTTAGTTCACTTTAGGCACTTGATGTACTCCACAAATGCGGCGCAAGTCGTTTCAAGAGGATGCATCCCCCAGTTCTGGATACGCCCATTACAAGGCCAGTTTATTGATGTAGAATCGCGCGGGCCTGCTCTTGAGACCAGGCTCGAAAATTGTCTTGCCCAAGACACTTGTTTGTGCTAAAATCAGTTTAAATGAAATATTTCAAGCTGCTTGCTTTGTAAACGAAAGGCTGCCATGTCGAATGACGTACAAACTCCCTATCCAGGCATGACTATCGATGCTCCGCAGGATCTGGTCAAAGACATAATCTACCAGATCCGAAGGCTCATGCAGGCGAGGGAGTATTATACCAAGGAGCTGGACAAAAAGTATCAAGTGAGCGCCCCCCAACTGAACAGCCTCCTTATCCTTTATGAAAACGGTCCATTGCCTCCCTCGCAGATCGCCAGGCACATTATGGTAAAGTCGAGTACTGTGACCGGTATTATTGACCGCTTGGAGCATAAACGCCTTGTGAGAAGAGTGAGAAACTCGCCGGACCGTCGCGTGATTACGATTGAGTTAACAGAGGCGGGCAAGGCGCTTGCCCAAAACGCACCCCCTCCGATTCAGCAAAAGATATTGGACGGCCTCAAAACGCTCCCCAGGAATGAAATAGAGCAAATAGTGCATAGTCTCAATACACTCACCCATATGCTTGACGTCCAGGATCTGGAGGTGGGGTAAGCCCCATAACTGCTAAGTTGTTTTGTAAACGTTCACAGGTTACATTTGTGCTGCACGGAATTGTTTTGAAAGATGAACGTCGAACATCGAACGTCGAATGAAAAACGAATATCAAATACCGAATGAAGATCCTGATAACCATATGACTTTACGTAAAAACGATGTGCAGTTTCATTCCGCACTCTGCATTCTGCACTCCTCACTCCTCACTCCGCATTCCTTTAGCACTTTCCCAACTTGGTCATTTTTCTGAAAACCGATTGACTCCATCATACTTTCTCAAGTGCATTGAGAAACTTACCCCTTGACATCGCGGGCGCACTTGTATTATAAACATTTTAATTCAAATAATCTGAGATGATATTATGTTAATAAAAAATCATTCTGGAACTATGAATTTACAAGGAGAAGTGAGTGAACAAGGAACAGGTGGAAAGATCGAAGTCTTTGCTGGGCGATGATACTGTGGAGATGCTCTTCCAGGTCCACAAGGACGCTTTATGGATACTGGAAAACCTTGGTGTCGGCTGCAAGGAGCCAGAAATTCAAGGGGTCTTTCGCCAGTTTGAGTCCGAGGGCCTCGCTGTGGTCTATGAAGACCGGGCATATGTAATGTCCGGATTGGTTGAGAAATGCCTCCAGAGCGTACCTGGTCTGGATGAATTCTTTGTGCCCATGAATAGCTTTTTTATCGGCGGTACTGCCCCATACGTCTACGACGACAAAGCAGGCCATGGCGGCGTGGCTCCTACGCCAGAGCATGTGGCGCGGATCGCTCAAATCGCCCAAGAGAACCAGGTGGTGGCTGGTATGGGAAGGGGGATAAAACTCAAGGACGAGGTCCTGCAGATGAACATCATGGTCGAGCATTGCGCTAAGCCGGTCTATTTTGCGGTGACCTCGGATGCCTCCCTTGCCAGGGCCAAAGAGATCTATGAGGAAAGAAAGAACATCATGATCGTATTTTGCCTTACCCGCCCCCCACTAGAGGTAAGCGAAAATTTTTCAGAGGACTTTGTCAAAGTGGTTAAGGCGGGATTGCCTGTCTTTATATCGGCCATGCCCATGGCCGGCATCAGCGGTCCGTATTGTTACAATGGCGTCCTGGCCATGACCCATGCTGAAGTACTCTTTGGCATATGTGCCGCCCAGTTACTCAATCCTGGCGTGACCTGTGTTCACGCTGGGTTCCCGACCATTGCCGATCCCCGGATCGAATACAATCCCAACTATGGCCTGATCAGTCACAATTTTTTGAACATACTCATGGCCCACCTGAATTTCATGCTGGACCTGCCCACGTTTCAAAGCGGAGGAACCACGCACGAAGAGCACCCTACACAACGGGCCTATGCGGATGCGAAAATGGGTCAGGCCCTGTGCCTGAAATACGGATTTCATATGATCCGACACCCCTTTGCCTTTCTCCGATACCTCATCGATTTCTCCTTTGCCAAGCTGGAAAAGGCGATTCACATTGCCGAAGAGGTTAGCCCGGAGGATGCCCCTGAAGTGGAAATGCCTGTTTATGACGAGAGGGGGATGGAATCGATCAAGCGTATCGGTTTGGGGATGTACATGGAAGATCCCCTCACTACGGCAAATTTGGGAAAGATTTTTGTCGAGTAGAATGTATGGTCTGAATGAAGACATAGACTGATTTAGGAGGCAAAAAATGGCAAGCATTGCTGGAATCATATCACAACACGGAAAAATCGACGACGATAGCACAAAGCATTTGGGGAAGATGCTGAAGCTGATGCGTCATCGGGGTCCGGATAATAGTATCATTCGCACCCTAACCGATGACAGGGGAGCAGTGGGCGCCAATGAGGTCAACCTCACTCCCAGGAAGACCTATTGTACGGCGCTGGAGGAGACCCCGCTCATACTCTTTGACGGAGAAATATACAATGAACGACCGGAAGGTCAAACTGACTTAGATCTTTTTAAGGAATACTATGAAAAGTATGACAGAGATTGTTTCTCACGCCTGGACGGGAGCTTTTCTTGCGCCATTATCGAAAAGGATGAGGAGGTCTTATTGGCCAGGGATCATGTGGGCGCCAGGCCGTTGTTTTTTGGCTCGGACGACAGCATATTCTACTTCAGCTCAGAGATGAAAGGCTTGATCGATCATGTTCAGTTCAATATTCAGGAGCTTGCACCCGGGTGTTTGTACAGCACAAAGAAAGGGATGAGAACATTCGAGCCATTTGCTCCTGAAGTGCCTGAATTAGGCGACATGAAAGAGACCGCAACTATCCTGAGAGAACTTGTCATAGAAGCCGTGAAAAGGAGGATGAGCGGTGTAGAAGCGGTCTCTTTGAGCGGCGGGCTGGATAGTTCCATAGTGGCTGCCATAGCCAAGGAGTTTAATCCTGATTTGAAGCTGTTCACCAGTGCCGTTAAGAAAGCACCCGGCCCTGACCTGGAGAACGCCAAGTTAATGGCCGACTATCTGGGCATGGAACATCATATTTACTTAATAACCGATTCAGATATTACAGACTTTATTTCTGATGCCGTGTGGTACCTGGAGAGTTTTGATGAGGATTGCATATCTGGCATTATTTCAAATTACTATACTTCCAGGATGGTAAAAGAATATTCAAATCTGGTTCTAGTTGGTGAAGGCGCGGATGAATTGTTCGGTGGTTATCGTCTGGTTCTCAAAAATCCCAAAGTGAAAAGTGAGGAGCAAAGGGAACGGCTTGCTCAAAAGCTGCTGGACATTGCTTATAATACCGCACTGAGACGCCTGGATCGGGCGTGGATGGCCAACGCTGTCATCTATAGGACACCATACCTTGATCCCAGGATAGTGGCTTTCAGCAAAAAGATCCCAATGAATTGGAAGATTTATGGTGAAAAGCAAGTGGAGAAGTTTATTCTAAGAGAGGCATTTAGAGATATCCTGCCTGAAAAGATCGCCAATCGCGAAAAGCTCAGATTTGCTATGGGTACAGGTATGGATGATGTGATGGACGACCTCGTGTCCGACAAGATTGACCGCCAAGAGATAAAGCAGAGACCCAAGGCGGCCTACGGCTTGCCGTTCGCGTCTTTTAAAGAGTTGTACTATTATGATGAATTTTTGCGGCTTTTCCCGCCTTCATACGAAAAACAGACCATTCGGTGGGACCCGTTCAAATAAAGGGGTTACGAGCATGTCATTTCCAACAGAGTATAAATATGTCATCATTGGGGCAGGCATTCACGGCCTGAGCACCGCTTATCACCTGGCCATGGAACTGAAGAACAAGAAGGCCGGTTCCGGAAAAGATATCCTGGTTGTAGACAAGGGGGCGATCGGGGCCGGGGCCTCGGGGATTGCCTGCGGGGTGATACGAAACAACTACTATCAACCAGCCATGCGAGAACTCATGGCCCACAGCGTGGCCCTTTGGGAAGAAGACGCTGAAGGGTACGGGTACCATCCGGTGGGTTACATGCAGATATCCCCTGAATGCATGCATGCGGATGTTGCTGATATCTACAAGCAACAAAACGAAATCGGCTATGAGTCTGTATTTATCGAAGGGAAAAAAGATTGTCTGAAGTACATGAGGGATAAGATTTTTCATGACTGGCAGGCCAAAAACATTACCTCTGTCTTACATGAAAAAAAGGGGGGCTACGCCCATAACACAAGGTCTCTGTACCGGCTGGCAGACAAGGCAGAGGCCGAAGGCGTTCGAATACTGACCGGGGTCGAGGTCACAGGATTTGTAACCGACAACAATGCCGTGACCGCTGTCGAAACCCGGAGAGGCAATATTGAATGCGATTGGGTGATCATGGGGGCCGGGCCCTGGGCCAAGAGTTTTTGGGATATGCTCGATCTTCCCAAAGAGATCGACACAAAAGGCGAAGATGGCAAGATCCGCAGCTTACCGATGTGGACATACTGGTGCCTTGTGGAAGGAACGCTCGGGGTGCCGCCGGACTATGCTATGAACAACGAGGGGAAAATGCCCCCCGTCATTCATATAGACACCGACGCTCCCCTCTATTCCAGCGAGGACGGGTCATTGATCACAAATGAATTGTGGGGCATCTATTACAAGCCTGACTTTAACTTTGGTGGCGTGCAGGGGGGGGCTGCGCCTTACATCGTGGAAGGAGATGTGAAGGTTGACCCATATGGCATTGATTCCCCTGATTTTACCGTGACACCGGAGTTTGTCCATATGTGGACCTCGGCCCTGGCCCATTGCCAGAAAAGGTACGAGGGAAAACATCATTTGTACAAGAACGAGCCATCCGGCGGGATAGGCGCTTTTACGCCTGACAATTTTCCTATTTTCGACGTGATGAAACAGAATTGCTATATGATTCTCGACTCCAATCATGGCTACAAAATGATCGGCGTGGGCAAGCTGGTGGCCAAAGAGATCTTGGGAGAGCAGCAGGAATTACTTAAACCGTTCCGATTTGATCGCTACATAAGAGGGGAATTGCACCCTGTCTCTAATAGCCCCTTCCCCTGGAGTTAGTAAGTCTGGAAAAGTGCCTTGTAAACCAGAGTGAGTCCCGCTTTTAGCGGGATTAAGGAAATCATATTTTTGGGGATTAATTCACCTATGCTCACAACAACTTTAGTTCACTTTAGGCACTTTAGCTCACTTTAGGCACTCATTCTTAATGGACCTGACAATCCTCGGATCAGGGGGATGCATGGTTATCCCCAAGCCGCTTTGTCGCTGCCGTGTCTGCGAAGAGGCAAGAAGAAAAGGCGTGCCTTACGAAAGGACAGGTCCCTCTGCATTCATGCATGACGAAAACATCCTGATCGATACCCCCGCAGACATAGCCTGCCAGCTCAACCGGTCACGAATCGAACGTATCGATCATCTGATGTTAACGCACCTGGATCCGGATCATGTGGAAGGCTTGCGTGTCGTGGAGCAAATCACCCTGGATTTCCGTACATGGCGGGCCTACCCTGACAAACAGATCAGGCTGGTCCTGCCCGAACAACTCGACGACCGCTTGAGCAGCATTTGCTCCGTGTACGGCCCTTTGATCGATTTTTTCGAAGAGCAGGGTTTTGTCAAACGCGCGCCTTATAGGGAAAGAACACAGATCGGGAAAGTCGATGTCACGGCCATTCCTGTGGACCGTGGATCTCAAGTATCATTTGTATACGTTTTTGAAAAGGAAGACCGAAAAATTGTGTATGCCTTGTGTGACATCAAACCGTTTCCTGAGGAGAGGGAGGAGGTCCAAGGGGCTGACCTGCTGGTGATTCAACCCGGGATCTTTGAAGACGGGCTCAAGCATGGCTTCCATTATGGGAAGGATCACATATCCAGGAAAACCCTCTACACTTTTGAGGAGACCATGGCTCTGGCCGGGAGGATTCAAGCCAGCCAGGTTCTGTTCAGCCATATTGAGGAATACTGGAACAGAAGCCATGATGACTATGCGGCACTGGAGGAAAAGCTTGATAACGTCTGCTTTGCTCATGACGGAATGCAGGTGAGTATTTAATACCTAAAGTGAGCGGTTCAGGGTTCAGGGTTCAAGGTTCAAGGGTTATAGTCTGCTGATATCTATATCCTTAACTTTATTCATAGCGGTTGAGGCGTGACTCAGATTAGCCTCTTTCACCCATTGGGTGAAAGGTAACATTTGCACCTGTTAACGTGTTTT
>JAUVJO010000051.1 GCA_030592345.1 Deltaproteobacteria bacterium | reverse complement strand
TGCTAATACCAACTTCTTCTTGCAATGTACGTACTAGACCTGACTTATTCATGATGCCTCCATTGGCGATGTTTTGACTTTATCCTTTAAATAATATTATTGATACATAATAACACTCTGAAAAGTCGAGAAAAAATTGCTCGCAGTCGCCTTTCAATTCTGCCTCTTCCGGTATCCCACGAAAAAATTGGCCAAATCTTGTTCTCTCCTTTCATCCACGGTCCCTATACGCGTTTTTGGATTTCCGCCAGGACCGATTCCACCTGTGACCGGATCTCAGAAAGACGCTCAGGTGAACAGGCCTCAAACCTCAGGACTAACACGGGTTGTGTATTGGAGGCTCGAACCAGTCCCCACCCACCCTCAAAAAGGACACGCACACCGTCTATGTCAATGATCTCCTCTCGCTCGCGGAAGTATTCGGTAATTTCTTTGACTACTTGAAACTTCTTGTCATCCGGACACGACACACGGATTTCGGGTGTAGTATGGGTCTTCGGCACATCACTCAACAACTCGGAAATCGTCTTGCCCGTCGTCCCCAGGATCTCCAAAAGGCGGCACGTGGCATAAACAGCATCATCAAAGCCAAAGTACCGGTCGGCAAAAAACATATGGCCGCTCATTTCACCAGCTAGCTCCGCATCAACTTCTTTCATCTTCCGTTTAATAAGAGAGTGGCCAGTCTTCCACATGATTGCCCTGCCGCCATGTTGCTCAATGTCATCATAAAGCGTTTGGGAACACTTGACCTCTGAGATAAATGTAGCCCCTGGCTTGCGGGAGAGGATCTCTCTGGAAAAAATGATCATGAGTTGGTCGCCCCATACGATATCGCCTTTTTCGTCAATCACGCCCATCCGGTCTCCGTCGCCGTCATAGCCGATACCCACATCGAGCTTCTCTTCCCGAACCAACGCTATCAGATCCTGCATGTTCTCTACGACCGTAGGATCGGACTCATGGTTGGGAAAATTTCCGTCCATGTCGCAATAAAGATCAAAGACTTCACAGCCCAGGTCCCTCAAGATAGGCACTGCCACGACCCCTGCAGTGCCGTTGCCCGCATCGATACCAACCCTCATCGACCTCGATATTTTGATATTCCGTTGCAAGAAATCACGATAAGGAGTCACCGCATCGACAGTCTCAAGGCGTCCGCCACCCTCGGCAAAATCGACATCCTCTATGATCTGGCGTATCCTTTGAATCTCTTCCCCAACAAGGGTATCGTAACCACTGCATACCTTGAACCCGTTATATTCCGGGGGATTGTGGCTGGCTGTAATGACGACACCACCCTCCTTGTTAAAATGCCTTATGGCAAAGTAAACAACAGGTGTGGAACACACACCGATGTCCACCACATTACAGCCTGTGGCAAGGAGACCTTCCACCAAAAGATCTCTGTAGCGATCTGAGCTCAACCGGCAGTCCCGCCCTACGACTATGTTTGAGTGGTTTTCACCCACCAGGAAGGTACCAACCCCTTTGCCAATCAAAACCACGTCTTCATCAGTGATATCCTTGCCCACAATGCCGCGAATATCATATTCTCTAAACATTTCAGGATTCATGGCTCCACCCGTTTGGTTATTGGTTATTAGTTATTCGCAAATCGTTGTTATAGACTTTCACATATTAAATTTCACAAGGCCAGAGGGAGGAGGCTGTATTGTAATACGCCGACGACCGATAACGCAGTGAAATTTAATATGTGAAAGTCTATTAGGTCAAACAATACCGATTCCTGCATTTGAGAATGCCTCAAATGGACCACACAATGACCGACATCCCCAGGAGCCAGCAGTACGGAGCAAATACATAAAGATTTCCCTTCCTTACCAAGTGCATTAAAACCTTTAGGGCAAAATAGCCGACAACCCCGGCCACACAGGCCCCCAGCACTGTCGGTCCGACAGGCGGCAGGACCGAGGAACTGGCCCCGGCCAATTCCAAAACCATGGCTCCCACAATTGCGGGGATTGACAAAAGAAAGGAATAGCGGGCTGCTGTTTCGCGACTCAACCCCTTGAACAGACCCATGGCAATAGTGCTCCCGGAACGCGATATCCCAGGCAAAATCGCCAATCCCTGCATGGTGCCAACGCACAGGGCGTCCCAGAGATTGAGTTCAGCCGTATTTCGTCCCTTTACCTTAACGCCCCGTGTAAACCAGAGCAAAAAACCCGTGACCAGCAGCATAATGCCAACCACCCGGATGGAGGAAAAGAGTATGTCTGCCATGGGCCGCAACGACAACCCAATGAGAACCGTGGGAACAGTACCAACAATAATCAGGCAGAACAGCCTTAGCTCCGGGGTCTCGCACATTCGCTTCAAGAGGCCGACATCTCCTTTGGTAGACCAGGTAGACGCCGAAAAAAGGGCCGCTGCCATTTGCTTGATATCATTGAAGAAAAATATACACACGGCCACTAAGGTGCCTATGTGAACCGATACATCAAAAAAGATTTCCGGCTCCCTTAGTCCAAGGAATGATTGAAAAAGCACAAGGTGCCCGGAACTGCTAATGGGGAGAAATTCAGTCAATCCCTGGACAATGCCAAGGACAATAGCTTGGAGCCATCCCATCTAATACCCACAGTCCTTATATAGACTTTCACATATTAAATTTCACCGCGTTATCGGTCGTCGGCGTATTACAATACAGCCTCCTCCCTCTGGCCTTGTGAAATTTAATATGTGAAAGTCTATAGGTTCTCAGTCCCATATGCCGAGAAGCAACCTCAATAAACACGGCAACCGTTCATTCGGTCTCTCAAAAACATGGCAACGATTTTGCCATCGTGAAAATCGTATCCATACAACAGAAAACGAACTCCCGGCTCACGCAGAGGACGACTCGTTCGGAATTTGTCCTTCTATCGCCATTTTGATTTTCTGTTTAAGCTCACTCAGATCTGCGCTCTTCACCACATAGTAGTCCGCTGCAATGGACTTCAGGTCCCCTTTGAAGGAAGAATAGGCAGAGCAGAGAATCACCGGGATGTTGTAAAACCCGTGTCTGATGTCCTGAAGTAGATCTAACCCGTCATGCTCAGCCATCTTGATATCCAGGACAACAAGAGCCGGTTTTTCCAGCTCAATCATTTCGACCAGGCCGTGCCCACTATTTGCCGTGACTACCTCATACCCATCTTCCTCCAGTTCCTCGGCATAGAGCATACGGATAACTTCTTCGTCGTCAACAATAAGGATTTTCTTCATAGGCTCCTCCATTGTCATGCGTAAGCGCAAAGCTTCACTTGGTGCCAAACCACTTATTGAGCAGATATGGCTTACTAGTCTCAAACATGCTACACTGATCTTCTATGAGTTCCTCTGCCTGCTGAATCGTCATGGGCTCCAACTCGATCACAAACGAACAGGTACGGCCAAAATAGAGCGGCATCAAGCTTTCCATGATCGCTTCTTTGCCCTTAGTACATTCCTTGTAACCTACTGCAAAATCGATTAACACCCCAGCCCACAAGTTGGCAGGAAATTCAAAACCGGGCAAAGAGAGCCCTTTCACTTCGCAAAGCTTCTTGAAATGATCGTTTGAAAGGATTTCCTTCCAAATGGGTTGATAACTGGCAAAGCCCGCCTGAAATTTGTCGTAAAGTCGCTCAATGTTCACTTCAACCGGAGGCGGCATCTCCATCTCCCCCAGTCCGAACCCATAGATTGCAGTCGGCTTGCTCCACCGCACCTTTTTCCAGAAGGAGGTATTTCTTATCATCATGTCAAAAATCGTTCCCACTACTTGGAGAAACATGGGACCTAAAGACGCCCCAGGGTCTTTGGGCTTGTGAACCTTAGGCCGTCCCATGTAGGACTGGCAGATCGGCTTGCCGTGAGACATGGCCGTAGTCGTCATCCAAATATCGATGCCAAATTCGTCCACGGCTGCGGTCCAGTCCTTGTGGCCCAGATAGATCTCGGCCAGTTCACCGGAAAAGCCAAAGTCGCCGCCAATAGGTTGTCGGACCCTGCGGCCGTAAATGGAACGTGTCATAGGGTAGGCAATGTTGTTGGTAATCGTGCCGTCATACTTATGGCGGACATAAAGAGGCGCAACAAACGCGAAGTCTTCAAACAGCGGTTCTGCCAGGTTCTTGATCCACCGCGGGGTAATGCTCTTAAGGTCTGCGTCCACGACCACGATGGCCTCGGCACCCAGGTCACAACTCTTCCTAAACAGGTTCTTGAAGTTGTTCCCTTTCCCCGTAACACCTGGCGGGGTTGACACGTAAATCTTGGGTATTTCTGTGGGGGTATTCATGAAAGCGTCGCGGGTGCCATCCGGGGAATTATTGTCACAATTAATGATGACACTATTCTTGCGTCCGAAATATTTGATCAGGCCCTTGCTTGCCATCTGGGTGGGGTAGGAAATCAGCTCCGCTTCGTTATATGACGGTATACCCACGATCAGATCAGCGGCCTGAACATCATGTGGATTCTCTTCTGTGTGCATCAGCATCCCCTGTGACGTTGCTTCTGTGTCAAGCCATAAACCAAAACCTGGAAGATAAAAAAATGGTGGCCTTAAACGCCTGGTCCAAGTATATTACCAAATATATTATTATATCCTAAAGTGAGCGGTTCAAGGTTCAGGGTTCAAAGGTTATAGCCTGCTGATATCCTTAACTTTATTCATGGCGCTTGAGACATGATTCAGACTAGCATCTTTCACCCATTGGGTGAAAACATAACATTTACACCTATCTACGTGTTTTCCTTTTTTGACAGTCAGTTAGGGCGTTTCAACCCTGAACCTTGAACGCTGAACCGCTCAACCCAGGTATATATTATATATGAAAGCATAGGTCAAACTTTCGCGCGAAATTCTATTAACCAATCTCGCAACATCGGTCCTCACTAAATGCCGGTTGTCAACATGAAACAGATCGTGGTTTTTACCGACCTGGACGGCACCCTGATCGATCATGACACCTATGAGTTCAAAGAGGCTCAGACGGCCCTTGAGATGCTCAGGGACAGATCTGTTCCGGTGATCATTTGCAGCAGCAAGACACGCGCAGAAATCGATCTCTACCGCCTCCGCATGGGTCTCAACGCCCCGTTTATTGTGGAAAACGGCGCGGCAATATTTGTCCCTCACAACATGCTAAACATAGCAGAAGAAAACTTGGTTGAGAAGGGAGCCTTTCACGTGGTGGAATTGGGCACACCTTATGGTATACTCCGTGATATTTGGCGCAAGATTAAGGATAAGGAAAACCTTCGCATGACAGCATTTTCTGAAATGACCATTCATGAAATTGTTGATCGTACAGGGCTACCATTTGAGGAGGCCCGATTGGCGGCCATGCGTGAGTATTCAGAACCATTCGTATTTTCTGACACCATAGATCGACTCAGACTCCTGGAGCGCCTCTTTGAAAAAAACGGTTTGCAGATGACAAGAGGCGGTCGTTTCTACCACTTGATCGGGCAAAATGACAAGGGAAAAGCGGTCCGGACTCTCAAGAAGCTCTATACTCAGACATATCCCACCATGAAGCTCTGGACTGTCGGGTTAGGAGACAGCGCCAATGATATCCCTATGCTAAGACATGTAGACATCCCCGTTGTGATCAGAAAAAAAACCGGACAATGGGAGCACATCCCGGCCGTAGGCCCTGTAATCTATTCAGAAAAACCAGGCCCCAAGGGCTGGGCTGAAGCGATTCATCGTATTTTGTCAGAAGCGGACCAGTACCCCGATTCATAAATTGTACGGTGAAAAATGGCAATTTGAAATAGTACTGTATTTCATCCGTTTTGAAGCAGCATTGAAATCCGAAATTCGGATATCGAAGCACGAAACAAATTCAAATGACAGAAATCACAATGACATAAACGGAAAACGACAGTGCCATCCCGCCCAAAAGCAAGCGTTCAATCTTGATGTTTCTGTCATCTTATGTTAAGAGCCCTCTAACGGGCGTATGCAGAATTTGGGGGGGCATGCTCTTGAAACGACTTATGCCGCATTTGAGGAGTACATTAAGTGCCTAAAGTGAACTAAAGTGAGCTAAAGTGAGCTAAAGTTGAGGTATTCTGCCTATTTTAAATATGTTGCGCCGGAGACGCACTGCTTAATCCCGCTAGAGGCAGGACTCGTTTGCTGTCAATAATAAAACTGTTTCTTCAAGTCCTTAACTTTAAATCACTTTAGACACTTTAGGCACTTTAGCTCACTTTCTTTCTTCCATTGCCTGCCAAATTCCAGAAGGATGCGGAAAAGTTGTTGTCTCCCCCCAACTGTTAGATACGCCCCCCTATAACTTCAGGTGGAGAGAGGATTAGTCTTGGACGGCTCAAAGACCAGGGATGAAGTGAAAACATCCGCGCGACCAAGCCGTGAGTACTGGACTCTCACGGCTTGGGTGAGAGGTTGGTCAGATGTTATTTTGATCCCTCTTTCTCGTGTGCTGGCGCGCCTGGGAGTGCAACCCAATGTCTTGTCAACGATCGGTTTTCTCGCTGCATTGGCTGCCGGGGCGGTCGTGGCCGCAGGCTATGTATCTCTGGGGGGCTGGCTGTTCCTTCTCTCCGGCCCTTTCGATGCCCTTGACGGGGCCCTGGCCCGAACAGCAGGGCTTGAGACACGGTTCGGTGCCTTCCTCGACTCCTTTATAGATCGGTATTCAGAGGCGGCTGTTCTCTTGGGCATCCTTTGGTGGTCCACTCTTCATGGTAACCACATTTTGGTGCTTCTCACATTCTTAACGTTGGTTGGCTCATTCATGGTCAGTTACGCTCGTGCCAGGGCAGAGGGGCTAAATATTTCATGTAAGGTGGGCGTTTTTACGCGCTTGGAACGATTTATCGTGCTCACGCTTGCCCTACTGACCAGCCAACTCCTGGTTGGGCTGGTGATCCTTGCCTTTTTGACCAATTTTACTGCCGTGCAGCGGCTGTTCCATGTCTATAGGCAGTCGCTCAACCAGTAACTATAGACTTTCACATATTAAATTTCACAGCGTTATCGGTCGTCGGCGTATTTCAATACAGCCTCCTCCCTCTGGCCTTGTGAAATTTAATATGTGCAAGTCTATAACTCACAAGGTTCATCACCTGATGGGCGTATCTATAGCTTTTCAGATAATGTTTTTGGGGTAAACGAACCTTCTTTTCTGGCTTTCGGTTTTAGCCAAACGGTTGCGGTTGCGCAACTCGTATCGGGACTCGTAGAACGGTTACGGATTGGGAGCAGCGCAACCGACAGACGGTAGACGTACTGTTCTCAAGGCGCAAGCCGCAAACGAGCAGCGTAACTAAACAACGTATAACGAGAACCCCAAAATCTTTTTCTGGAAGTCTATAAATGCGGGATTCAGGGTTACTTTTCTTTCGTTAGCCTTACTTGTGGGACGCTTCGAATTTCGGTGAACCCTGAACCATTGAACGGTTACGAGGTATGAAGATGTTTTCCAGAATGCTTGTGCTTCAGTTCCCAAAAACAGAGGTGGAAAGTCCTATCGTCTGCTACCTTGCCAGTGACTTCAACCTGACATTTAATATCCTTAAGGCAACCATACTTCCCCGCAAGGAAGGGATCATGGTCCTGGAACTGTCAGGGAGCAGAAAGGACTTTAAAAAAGGGGTTCAGTACCTGGAGGGGCATGGGGTCCAGGTGCGCCCTGTTGGCCAAGAGATCAACCGCAACAGGACAAAATGCACTCACTGCGGGGCATGCACGGCAGTGTGCCCCACAGGCGCTCTGGCGGTCAAGCGGCCGGAAATGACCGTTGAGTTTAACAAGAAGAAATGCAGTGTATGCGGTCTTTGTGTGCCAGCCTGTCCTCCCAGGGCCATGGAGGTTCACACTATAGGAAGCCCGATTGTAAAATGAAAAAGACTGTGGCCGTTGCCTTGAGCGGCGGCCTCGATTCCACTCTCGCAGCCGCCCTTCTCAAAGAGGAAAACAACAGAGTCATTGGAGTTCATTTCCTAACCGGTTATGAATTCCCCCCTGGCGAATCAATCCCATCCGGGTCATTATCCAGTGCGGTTACTCGTGCTGAGATGGCCGCACAAAAGATCGGCATCCCCATTGAAGTGATCGATTGCTCACAACCATTTGAAAAGGAAGTGGTGCACTACTTCATCGGAACTTATCAGTCAGGTCGGACTCCAAACCCCTGTATGGTGTGCAATCAGTGTATCAAGTTTGGCTTTGTCCTGGATCATGCCAAGGCCATTGGAGCCTCCATCCTGGCAACAGGCCACTATGCCAGAATAAGCCAAGGAAGCAGCGGCGAGTTCTGCCTCCTGAGAGGCACGGATAGGGCCAAAGACCAGTCTTACTTCCTGGCTCGCCTGTCCCAAGGGCAGTTGAGTCAGGCCATGTTTCCTCTCGGAACCTATACGAAAGAACAAGTAACGGAGATGGCCAGTGCACGGGGCTTGAGATCCTTTATGGAAGGAGAAAGTCAAGAGCTATGTTTCGTACGCCACGACAGTTACAAGGATTTCCTTTCCAACCTGCCGGGGTTCCCCTGCACGCCAGGGCCGATTGTCAATACCAGGGGTGACCTGCTGGGACACCACCGGGGTCTTCATGCCTACACCGTGGGACAACGCAGGGGAATTGGCATACCCGGACCTGAGCCCTACAATGTTATTCGCCTTGACTATAAGCAAAACCGCTTAGTCATTGGTATAAAATCAGCCTTGGTAAGTACGAAATGTACGGTAACTCATATTAATTGGATCGGGATTACCCCCCCGGTCAAACCTTTATCCGTCCAAACCCGTATTCGATATCGTCACAAAGAGGCAGAGTCCATCCTCACGCCTGTTGGCCATGACGCAGCCAGGGTTTCCTTCACAAAAGCCCAGTATGCTATTACCCCAGGCCAGGGCGCTGTGTTCTATCAAGGCGAAAGGGTTCTGGGTGGAGGGTGGATCGCCTGAATTTGTTTTTTGTGATTCGTTATTCGTGACTCGATTTCCGATTCACGATTTCCGACTCTTAAATTAGCGCCCTTCGGGCGAGCTGTTAAGCTTACCGGCAAAGAGCTATGAACCATTATTGCAGACTGATGGTTTCTAACCTATTAATAAGATTGACTAAAAAATGGAAATTCCTATACTATGAACTTAATTCGCTTCTCTCACAATTGGAATAATCTGCACTTAGCATTGGACGCGAGATGACCTTTTTTGCCATCACGACCCTGGGATGCAAGCTCAACCGTTACGAGTCGGAGGCGATCTCCGAGCAGCTTGTAGATTGCGGCTGGCACCCCATAGAAACAGAGGCCAAGGCGAAATTTTGTGTTGTCAACACCTGCACGGTCACCCAGAAGGCGGCCATGCAGTCCAGGCAGGCCGTAAGAAAGCTCATCCGCAACCATCCGGAAGCCCTGGTGGTGGTTACTGGCTGCTATGCCCAGGTAGCTCCGGAAATCTTCGCCTCCATGCCAGGCGTCCACTACGTTGTTGGTACTTCCCTTAAGGACCGGATCGCACAATTGGCCCGCCCAGACAAGGGACGTCGGCCATGTGTGACCCTGGTACAAGACATCTCGACTCGCAGGGCGTTTCAGGATCTTCCTGTCAGGAAATTCGGGAATCGGACGCGCCCTTTTTTAAAAATCCAGGATGGTTGCGACGCCTTTTGCACCTATTGCATCATTCCCCGCGCACGCGGCCGAAGTCGATCCTTAAAACCGGAGATCGTCATCAAAAGAATAGGAGCACTCAAGGCATCAGGCTACTCCGAGGTGGTCCTTTGCGGGATCCATATCGGCAAATACGGTCAAGATCTCACTCCTGAGACCTCACTTGCCAGACTCATACGTGCTATCGATGGCCCCAAAGGTGTTCAACGATTGCGCCTCAGTTCCATCGAACCTGCGGAGCTATCAGAAGAGCTAATTGACCACATGTCCGCTTCCGAGCAAATCTGTCCTCACCTGCACATACCGCTTCAAAGCGGGGACGATGACGTGCTCAAGCGGATGAACCGACCGTACAGGTCGAGTTTTTACAGTGACTTGATCCACTACATCGTAAAAGCGCTGCCTGAAGTGGCCATAGGCGCTGATGTACTTGTAGGGTTTCCAGGCGAGACCGAAACGGCCTTTGAAAACACATGCCGTTTGATTGAGAAACTCCCGGTTGCCTATCTTCACGTTTTCCCCTTTTCCGTGCAAAAGGGAACCCGTGCCGAGGGGCTAAAAGACCGCGTTCCGCCCGAGACAATGAAAAAGCGATGTAAATATCTGCGCGAGATCGGACAAACAAAGCGCAAGCGCTTTAATGAAAGATTCATCAGTGCAAATCTTGAGGTCCTAATCGAAGGAAAGCGAGACCCGGGCACTGGATACTTGAAGGGCTTTACAAGAAACTATATCCCTGTCCTCGTAAAAGGGACCAACGAATTGTTCCATCAGGTAGTTCAAGTGAAGCTCGACAGAATCGAGGATGGCAGAGTTTTTGGCCTCCTTAAGTAGTGCCAGAACAGAAGCTATCCATTCCTGTCATTTCGAGCGAGGTGAGAAATCTGTTGTAAATAAAACCAGTTTTCCCCTTTGAGCAATTCGTTGCCGTTGTTCCATTTTGGCATAACTGTTGTTTCATTTTGGCACAATTGCATAGGTCAATCCGTGCTAGCCCACCTTCCACGGCAGATATTCGAGACCACTCCATTGCTCCCTGGCCCATAATGATTTATTTCTGCTTCTCGTCCCCATCATTCCGGCATGGGGCAAAAATCCAAGTTTAAAAAACCTTATACATTCAATAAATTGTAGAAATTCCGAAACGTTTAATTACCGGCTTGTTGGGCTAGTTAAGCATCTCACACCCTCTTTGTGTGGATAGAAAGCAAAATGAGCACTTGAGGGACAACTGTTGGCACGTACGTTGCAACAAGCACTTGCAAGAGAACGGCACACGTGGCTTTTATTCCATTGTTACGATTGCGAAGCAAAGCTAAATTCGGGCTTGCTGGTCATGTTAAGGGACTGTCACGAAATAAGTTGTGCATATTGCGAAGTAATTTTGGCTGTATTCGAGACGTTCGATCACTTAAAAGCGAAGCATACTTACTGTATGTGAGCATTTTAAGTGATCGAACAACGAAGAAGACAACCAAAAGGACAAGCAAGATGTATAAGTTATTTCGTGACAGTTCCTAAGTATTCAGCGCAGGACTACTCCATGCAGGAGGATATGATTTGAAAAAGAGTATCATGTTGGAATTGATGAACGGGCAGAAATTGAAAGGCGTACTGGCCTGCCCTTTCAGGCCCGAGAAAAACCAGGTCGATGTCTTTTTGAACGACGATTCCCAACCGCAGACACTTTCCATGGATAAAATCTGCTGTGTGATGATGAAATCGAGCCGTCAACTACCCATGAACGGGGGAGTGCCGGAAATCGTTGAGACGTTTGGTGGGCATCGTTATCGTGTGATCCCCTTTGAGGGAAGACGTTATCAGACCGGTTTTTTCGGTTTTTTAATAGAAACAAACACGCTTTATCCCATGGTTTTCTTCACAGATCTTGGGGTTAAGAGACGCTCCCGTCAAGATCTCGTCGGTGAGATTTTGGAAAAAAAAGGGCATCTTTCGCAATCAAACCTGGATACTGCGATTGAGGAACAACAGAAATTGAGAAAACGGCGGTTAGGTGAAATCATTTCTGAGAATATCGACGTTTCCCAGTCCGTCATAGATCAGACGATTGAAAAATCACGTTTTTCAGAGGAGGACGTGTCGTTCAGGCCATCAAAGAAACCACTCAGGGTGGGGCAAGTCCTGATCGAAGCCGGTCTGGTCACACGGGAGCAGGTGAAGGAAGCTCTTAGCTTACAGGGAAAGGGTAAAAAGAAAAAAATCGGTTATTTATTGATTGAACTCGGCTACATTACCGAACAACAGCTCCTCTCCGCCCTGGCGACCAAGTTTCACATGAACCTGATCAATCTTGAAGATGTGGTGCCAACCCAGGAAATTCTGTCCGCAATATCCATGGATCTGATTCGTCGTTTGCAGATATTTCCTGTTGAAATCATCGGTGATCATCTGGTGGTAGCAACGTCCGATCCCGCAGACCCGACCGTTGCAAACGCCATTCGGTTTCATACAGACCGGAGGATCCGAACGGTCGTGGCGTCGTCAGGACAGATTTCAGCGATGATTGACAGATTCTATACCAAGCCCAAAACGGAAAGTCTTGTCCGGGACCTGCTCGGCACGATGACCCAGGAGGAGGTCATTGCGACGCAGGAAGAAGAACCAGATCTCTTGTATGACGAGCCGGATTCTCAAATCGTTACACTTGTGAACAATATTCTCATTGACGCCTATAAAAAGGGGGCGTCGGACATTCACTTTGAAACCGGCTTCCCCAGCAAACCCGCTCTGGTGCGTTATCGAATTGACGGCATCTGCCAGATCGTTCACAAAATCCCCCCAACCCAAAAAATTGCGGTTATTTCACGGATCAAAATAATATCAGGCCTAGATATTGCCGAACGCCGGAAACCCCAAAGCGGAAAAATCATGCTCAGGTTCGGTAAAGAAAAGATCGAGTACCGGGTGGAAACCATGGCCACTGTAGAAGGATGTGAAGACGCTGTTTTAAGGATTCTGTCTTCATCGAAACCCCTTCGTTTGGAAAAAATGGGGTTTTCTCCCACGAATCTTGAGCCGTTCAAGGAGATGCTCGGAAAACCCTATGGCATTATTCTGTGTGTTGGCCCAACCGGCTCCGGGAAAACTACGACCCTTCATTCAGCAATAGCACATATCAATACGCCAGAACGAAAAATCCTTACAGTGGAAGACCCCGTGGAAATCACCCAGAAGGGACTTCGGCAGGTGCAGGTGAACGCGCAAATAGGGCTGACATTTCAACACGCCCTCCGGTCCTTTTTGCGGGCAGACCCGGATGTTGTCATGATCGGTGAAATGCGCGATACAGAAACCGCCAAAACAGCCATCGAAGCCTCCCTGACTGGCCACCTGGTGTTCAGCACCCTGCACACCAACAGTGCGCCTGAAACCGTAACGCGTCTGATTGAGATGGGCATGGACCCTTTCAATTTCTCAGATGCCATTCTGGGCGTACTGGCCCAACGATTGGTTCGCAGGCTTTGCGAACGGTGCAAGGCTGCCTATCATCCCGATATGGCAGAATATCAGGAGTTAGCCCGGGCCTATGGAGAAGAATGGTTTAAAGCGAATGAGATGCCGCCGTATTCTGACGATTTGAAGCTGATGAGAAAAACTGGGTGCGAGGTATGTGGCGGTAGCGGCTATAAAGGGCGTGTTGCCATTCATGAGCTGCTGGCAGGTACGGAAGCCGTAAAAACCGCCATCAAGCGGAATATGCCCTTGGATGAATTCA
>JAUVJO010000029.1 GCA_030592345.1 Deltaproteobacteria bacterium | reverse complement strand
GCCCATACATATCCCTTAATATCCGTCTATCAGGAGAGTAAAGTTCTGAATTAAATTCTTGTATTATCAAACTCCACATTTCATTCAAAATGGTTTCAAGTTCAATAATGTCATTTTCCATTTGCTGTTTCTTTGGACGAAAATCATTTTTGATGATGTTTTCATTGTTAGCGACGCTGAAAACTTGACGCCATGTTTTATAGTTCTTAATTACTTGTGGCCTGGGTATGTAGATATTTCCATTTTTATCATTTAGCCTGCCAACTTGAACATCATGAACGACAACATTTCTGAATTCTTTGATTGATTGTGAAAACTGAATATATTGTTTTCTTAGCTTGTCATTCTTCAAATACTTTTTAAATAATTCTTTTATGATGTTTTTTCGCGACGGGATACTAATAGGGCGGGCTTTGCCCTTTGAAAGATAATACTCATATAATGTCAAATAATTTTTATCATACCAATTTCCCGCCAGTTCCAAGAAATCTTCACGGGTGAGTTGCTGCAATATTTCACTTTCATCTCCACGACATTTCATAAGTAAGAAAAACCATCTTTCAAGAAAGGTATCAACCAAATCGCAAGCTGATCCCAGATGTGCGTAGAAATTCTCCAGGGAGGAAAGCATATCAGTTTGTAAGTGTATATGGGCGTAAACTAAGTTAAGAAAAGCTGTATAATTTGTGTTTGCAATATTTTCGAGTTCTGCCTCAACCCCTTGTCTTGGGCGAATATTGGTTGTAAGTGCATTAGGGTAGCCTGCAATTCGTTCGGTGAGTGGCACCACAAAAAGCTTCCAGAAAAGTTCACAATTTGGGAATCTGGGAACAACGAAGTGTCCAAATCGTTGTTCGTAAGAGTCTCCGTTAAATTGGAAAGAAGCTTGCCGAAGCAGATTGTCAAGTATTGTATGTGTAATGTTCATCAGTTTAATCTTTCATGTACCGCGATTACACGCGCACAATGCCTGAAATGAGCGGTTTAAAACGGAGCAAAGCGCAGTATTAAATACGCTCGATTGAATTGTGTACGCCCGGCATGGGCGTGAGCTTATGGGGTGAAAGTCCCCTGTACGTGGACCATGCTAATTGTCTTTTGATCTATTATCATAAGTTCTAGCCGAAGGCAAAGGCGTCACCGCGAGCAAGGATCTGGAGGGCTGGAGCGAAAAGGAAGGCGAGAGCGACTGAAGGAAGCGGCAATCTGGAGTGCAAAGCTATGAGCCGACGGACAGAAATAGCATATAAGCTCGTACGCTGGTCACAAAGACCGGCATGACCAATCACGGGTTGGCTTCCATTAAGGAGCTTTGGGTGAACATTCACTGTTCCCGCAAGGCGGGACCCGATAGGCTCTATGAACCGCCCTGTGCGGACCCGCATGCAGGGTGGTGTGGGGGCTGGGGGAGAAAAAACCCCGGCTACCCGATTATGCTGCTCCAATTGTTAATCTACCATATAAGCTCAATAGAATACTCAGAAAAAAGGCGTCACGACTGATCACCGGAAGAGCCTCTGAAATGCTTTGGGCAATGATTAGCCTGTCAAATGGATCATGGTGATGAAATGGTAATTCCATCACTACTGTAAGATGACTCAATTGTATATGTAGCACAGTGATTTCGTTGTCTTGAAGCTGGTCTGGAATAAGCTCACCGAATGGACGCAAAAGATCGAGTTTTCCAACACTCACTTTGATTGCGATTTCCCATAGAACTTGCCACGCTCAAAACCAGTTCGTTGTTCAGATCGGCCATGAAGTTCCGAGCAGTCATGCTTAACCTGTCATCGCCGGCAATAAAGCAAAGGAAACTGTTCCAGGCTTTAAGATAATGATTTTGGGAAGGCTAGAGGGAGGAAGGCGTACTCGTCGTACGTTGACGACCGATAACGCATCCAAAATCTCTATCTTAAAGCCTATTACCCATATTCTGGGGATGGGTCTTACCCCCATGTTTCCGGATATATAGACTTTCACATATTAAATTTCACCGCGTTATCGGTCGTCGGCGTATTACAATACAGCCTCCTCCCTCTGGCCTTGTGAAATTTAATATGTGAAAGTCTATAGCGCATGATTCAATCGCAATAGGTTTGTGCGATAGGCGTAGTGGTGATACCGCAGGACCTGTCGAACCTGATCCATGAGCTGGAGTTTAGGATCCGGTCGGAATTTTTTTGAATTTTCCATGCTATCAACGTTGTTATGCAATAGATGAAAAAGCCAATAGGATTTTTCCATTTTTTACATATCAATATATTAATACCCGTCCCCTATGGTCCACGCTCTTTTTCTCAAAAATATCTCTGATATCAGCGATATCAAGCGTTTTTTCTCGCATATGGGATATATCGGCAAAATTGAGAAAAACATCTCGCTTTTTCGGTTTCAATATTCGGGGTTGGCGAGCTACAACAAATTGTAAACTATACAAAAGATGCGCACGTCATGCGCGATTTCGTTCCATGATATTGCGCGTTTTTTCCCACTAATCATTGTTATGCACGAAAATTTGAATAAAATGAATAACACCAATGCAAAACTGAGTTCAAAAGACATTTGGGAACTTATTAAATATGGTTTTACAGCTGTGGTAGTATGTGCTTTTGTTTTTGTATTACCTTATCTGCTTCTTTTTGGAGCTGAATTGACTTTAAAAGGATTCTCCGGAAGTGAAGCTGCATCCAGCTGGACAGGATATCTATTTGGCGCAATAATCCTCTACTTGGTCATATCAAATCTGACAGCTTTTCTTAACAGTATAAGCCGTCTGTGTACAGATTTAGCAAAAATGACTGATGGTATGCCATTTTTGAAAAAAGTACTGTTGGTCATTATTTTTATCGTCTACGTGCGAGGCTGGCATCATTTTCCGAAGATCACTTTTTTTGTCTCTGTTCTATTAATAATCCCATACGGTTTTACATACGACAGATATAAAATGCTCCTAAAAAAGAAGTCTTCAACTGAATGCGAGGAATGATAAGGATCAGAAAGTCATTAATATTGAACTGTGCATAACATGTCACTGGAGAGGGACGTGAAAATGCTTGCGCATTTCACGCCCCTCACTTCCGCGTTGGCCCCAGAGAAGAATTCTCTTGACTCATGACGCTATGCGTTATAGGTTATTTGTATGATCGAGAGCTTCAGATGCAAGGAGACCGAGCGAATTTTCCATCGGCAGCACTCTCGCAAGCTTCCGGGGCAGATTCAGAAGGTTGCTTTCCGGAAACTGCGAATGCTTAACAGAAGTTCAACAGTCAATGATCTTCGCATGCCCCCAGGAAATCAACTCGAGTCCTTGTCTGGAAATCGAAAGGGACAGCTCAGCATACGTATAAACGACAGGTGGCGAATTTGTTTCGTCTGGCGTGACGGAAACGCGCATGATGTTGAGATAGTCGATTACCACAGGGGGTGAAGAATGAAGAAGATACCACCCGTACATCCGGGGGAGATTCTGAACGAGGAGTTTTTGAAGCCCCTCGAGATCAGCCAGAATCAGCTCGGTCGTGACCTGGGGGTTTCTCCCCGCAGGATCAACGAGATCGTTCACGGGAAGCGCAGTGTCACTCCCGATACGGCATTGCGGCTTGCCCGGTACTTCGGGAATTCGCCCAGTTTCTGGCTTGGGCTTCAGATGGACTACGATCTGGATGTCGCGCAGGACGAACTCGCATCCCGGATCAAGAAGGAAGTCCATCAGATCGCGCTGGCCTGACATAGCCGGGCCAAGCAGGCAATGCAGCCGATTCGGCTTCGCCTCACGGCTGATTGCTAGGCACCTGTTTACGCGATGAATATGCAAATGTCACTGCGAGATAAACAACCGGAAATTCGTCGTTTGATTAGTGCCTTTGAGGCAGAGGCAGATAAGTTTCACGACATCCAACTGAGTACATTTTTTGTCACCCAGGAAGCTATTAGTTCTGGACAAAAGTTTTCGCATCCGAATCACGCAGTGATGCTGTGGCAGTACTATGGACGCATCGATCCCGATCAAGATGGACAGCATCTATTGAAGAATATTCGTGAAAGCAATTTTCAATGGGGACTCAAAGGTGCCGAAATTTCTTGCTTCGCAGTTTTAGAGGGTGCCACATACAATTTTTTTGTCAGAATGGCACAGCGAGCAGGCAGCCTATTCAATGAAGATGAGGCTCGATCAATCGAGTCACGCGTAGTAGGCGAAATATTACAGAAGGAGCGGGCTGCAAATCCAAACGTTAAGCCGATAGCCGTCACAAACAACAACCCTCTTGCTATATGGTTGAACTACCTCCTGTATCATCTGTCGATGACACATCCCGGTCGCGAGATAGTTCAAAAAATCGAACCAGACCCCTACACTCTCTCGCTTCTTGCTCTGGAGCGATTGGCAAGCGACCTCACCATCGGAAAAATTGATCGGTCCCTTCGCCCACTTCAGGACATCAACTTCAAAGTGGCGATGTCCTTTCCTGGTGAAAAACGCTCATTTGTCGCGGAGGTGGTGAACTCTCTTCGCCCGGCTTTGGGGACCGATGCGATCTTCTATGACTACGACTATCAGGCTCAGCTCGCCAGGCCCAATTTGGACATACTGCTTCAAGATATCTATCGGAACAGGAGCGATCTTGTCGTTGTTTTTTTGTGCAAGGAATATGGCCTTAAGCAATGGTGTGGTTTGGAATGGCGCGCTGTCCGGGATATTATCAAGTCCAAGGAAGATGAGCGTGTAATGTTTGTCCGTTTCGACGATGCTTCCATCGATGGGGTGTTCTCGATAGACGGCTATATCGATGGCAATGTCTTCAAAACTCAAGACGTTGCTGGGTTCATCACTGAGCGCCTCGCCACCTTGGCCTCCAGTGAATAAAGACGCCTAACCAGGCAAATTCAACCGACGCAAAAAACCGCGCGGCTGATTTGCATCGAGCCCTCTAAATATAAGCGAGATATTATGAATTTATCAAAATTATCAATAATCACTATATCATTTTTCTTGCTGACCGTACTGTTATCAGGCTGTTCGGTAATAAGATCTTCAATTGCAATGATGCGTTCTACTGATCATTTTATCGCACACAACAAAGATCCCAGGGTTTTATATGAGCCTGGGGCAAAAATATTTGCTGATAGTATTGTGGCAATCTTACCTCAATCCATACGGCAGATCGAAAATAGGCAGTATCGGCATTTTATCGAACCTGTAAAGGTTTATGTTTGTGCATCGAAAAAGAGTTTTTACAAACTATATGGTGTTAAATGTAAAGCAGGTGTTAGCAATAAGCTGTTGCTATCTCCGCGTTTAATGAATGAACCGGAAAACATCTATCTATATTTAACTCATGAATTATCTCATCTTCATTTATACCATCAGTTGGGTTTGTTAAGGTTTAGGGATTTACCTTCTTGGTTCAAAGAAGGTCTTGCTACTTTCGTTTCAGATGGTGGTGGAGCACAAACTGTATCAGAAAATGAGGCAACTAAATCGATCGTTAATGGCAAGCATTTCATGCCTGTAAATGGTGGTTTTTTCGGATGTTTCAATCAAAAATCGTCAGCGGATAATGCTCTCAGTCATCACATGAGATATCGCCAGTATATGATATTTATCTCATTCATAAAGGATAAAGATGAGAAAGAATTCAAAAGATTTTTGTTGAGTATTCAAAATGGTGTTAATTTTTCAGCATCAATGGAGAAATCGTATCACACAACTTTAGATCAGTTATGGCAAGATTTTATCAAAGATATACATTCAAAGGGCTAACTCGGCGATCAAGCGGACGGAAAATGCCCCGCCGCTTATCTTTGCGGCTGGAAGCCGTTGAGGAAGAGCTTGCAAAAAGTAGTATAACTGACAATCAAGAAGCTTATCGTTGTCGAGAGGCAAAAGATGAAAATTCACGAACTTATTATCGAGATGAAATTGCTTGAGCGTCGCTTGACCCTTTATGAAGAGAAGTATGGCGTTCTCAGCGAAGACTTCTACACAGCCCTCATGTCGGGGGAATTGGCACGCTACGACGCTTACGATGAGACCCGTGCCGATTTCAGCCGATGGAAAGGAATCTATGAGACGTGGCTGCGCCGCAAGGAATCCTACACCAGGCAAATTGGTCAACATAAGTTGTCTGAAGCTCTGCGTGTTCAGCCTGCCTATTGAAAATGATTGATAATCCGTAAAACATAAGAAATATGACGTGTAAACGGATAGGGCTTTGCCCATTGAGAAAACATGAAAACGATGGTGTTATAAGCCTGAAATGGAGAAAGGATTATTGCGAATCCGAAATAAATTGGAAAAAATGTAAGAGATATCAAATGGAAGAAAATTCTATCCCTCATCACGACAATATGATGCCGGATGGTAGTTTTGTAGATGTGCACGATATTGGTTGAGTCTGGTCTTGAGCCTTGTTAATTTTCTGCAAGAGTAATGTTTCACGTGAAACACAAGAATAATTTTGACAGGATATACATGATTATTCGTAACCGTTAACGGGTTCAGAGGTTCAGGGTTCAGGGTTTACCGAAACTCTGAACCACTGATTCGTGGGATTTGAGAGTTTGTTGAGTTTTCCTCGGTATACAAAATGGTCTTGCCCCGAAGTCCGGGGTGAGCTTTACATGGCGTTAAACCAACAAAACATTAAGGGTAGGCGTTCACAGGTTCAAGGGTTCAGGGTTTACGAAGAATCTAAACTCTTGATTCGTGGTTTCATCCCGCCGTACGTCTGGCGCACTAGTCTACAACCAAGATCAACGAAAAAAAGGAATCCCTGAACTGTGAACTCTGAACTTGTGAACGCCTACTTATTTTCCTTATCCCTTATTCCCTTGCGCGCCCAAAGACGATACCCGCGCGGTGCCGCTTTCTGTCTGTCGGTGACCGGAAAAACGTAGAACCGCGTCCTATCTCGCCTTGCCAAGGACAATCAAGGTTCTCTTAATCCCAAGGCAGGGGAGCCGGTATGTTTTTGTATCCACTGTGAGGTCCTCGGCCTTGATTCTATCCTTGACACTTTCAAGTTCAGGTTCTATAGAACTTCCCTTCATTGCGATGATCATACCCGGTATCCGGAGCAACGGAAGGGCTTGATCAAGAAATTTCTTCAGTTTTGAGGCAGCCTTTGATACGATCACGCTATACGGTGTTGTCCTGGCTTGCGCATTTTTTGCAAGTTCTTCAGCCCGGATGTGACGGGCCTCAATATCCTTGAGGCCCAGAGTCCTTATCACATGTTTCAGAAAATGTGTCTTTTTTCTTGACGCTTCAATCAGGTTCATATGTAAATCGGGCCGCAATACCTTTAAGGGGATCCCGGGGAAGCCCCCTCCGGGTCCGATGTCTAAGACCTGCGAGTCCCGAGGGATTAAAGGTTCCATGGGTAAGGTATCCAGGAACAGTTTTTCTGCCATTTCTTCCAGTTCTGTTATTGCTGTTAGGTTGGCAAATCGATTCCATTCGCGAAGCTCTTTGGCGTGGAGGGCAAACTGAGTGATCTGTGACTGATCCAAATGCATTCCCATGGACCTTGCGCCTTTGGCAACTTGTTTCAGGAAGCCACTCCATTCTCGTGATAGAGCGTCGCTCTCCCTTTTAAGTTTTACAATGGTCGCTCCCCACCCCCCTGCACCTATGGGGGCATCTGAGAAGGATGCGACCATGGGGAGTTTCGCTAGCAAACCCCGGACCCGGTTTTTTTGGAACCCCTTGCCTTTTCCGTGGATGATCCTGACAGAATAGATTTTTGCCTGCCGACAGGCGGTCAAATAGTCTTCAAGCAGGCCTGGAATTTCTTTCGGGAGAAAAGTATGAAGGTCAAGCACATCCTCGATAGGGATTTCTATGGGTTCGCTATAGTCCTTATTGCCAGGCCATTTCTGCATGGATTAAAAGGATACTCTCTTTGGCAAAAAAGGCAAGTATGCCTCGGAAGGTTGCAAATTGCGTTTTTTCGCTGAGCAATGAGCATCAAGAGCAAGGCGCGAAGGCGCGGAATAGCAGGCTATTGCAAGCCTGAACAACACAGCTATTGGTGTTCATGGCCAGCGAAAAATCGTTATTTGTGGCCTTTCGAGGTATATGTCAGCTCCAAAAATAAAAACACGAAATAAGGGCGACCGAATGATCTTCCTCGGTGCCCATTTTTCCATAGCAGGCGGTCTTCATAACGCTTTGCTGACCGCATCTCAATATGGCTGCACAGCGTTACAGATCTTTACGAAAAATGCCAGCACCTGGAAGGAGCGAACTCTGTCTGCCCGCGATATCGACCAGTTCAATATGGCAAGAAAACACTCGCAAATAGAGTCAATATGCTCCCATGCCGCTTATTTGATCAACCTTGCCTCACCTGACCCCAGCAAACATGAAAGGTCTATAAGTGCCCTTGAGCACGAATTAATTCGGTCGTCCCAACTCCGTATACCCTACGTGATTTTCCACCCCGGTGCCCACATGGGAATGGGCGAAGACAAGGGCTTGAGTCGTATTGCAGATGGCATCAATATAGTGTTTGACCGTGTTGCTGAGGCCACGTGCAAACTACTTCTTGAAACAACCGCCGGCCAGGGTTCAAACCTCGGTTACACGTTTGAGCAACTTGAGGCCATTTCGGATATGGTGGAAGCCAAAGAGCGGAGCGGCTTTTGTCTTGATACCTGCCATGTCTTTGCCGCGGGTTATGATTTGCGCACAAAATCGGCATATACGAACACCATGATGGCTTTCGACAATGCACTCGGCCTTGAACGACTCCACGTAATCCACTTAAACGACTCTAAAAAGGGGCTTGGCAGCCGGGTCGATCGTCATGAACACATCGGCGAAGGTGCTTTAGGAATCGACGCCTTCAGCTTCATCATGAATGATCCCCGCCTAAAGACCATTCCCAAAATCATTGAGACACCAAAGGCAAAGGGAAAAGAGACTCTCGACCATGACCGCATCAATTTAGAGCGCCTCCGGTCTCTCGTCTTGCGTTGAGGCTACTCAGAATGCCCGGCCGCCATGTTGTCTTGACTATGTCTCAGGTCCCTTCAGGCACAACGCCAAGAGACGGGCGTATCCAGAACTTGGGGGATGCATCCACTAGAAATCACTTGCCCCGCATTTGTGGAGTACATTAAAGTGCCTAAAGTTGAGGTATTCTGCCTATTTTTAATATGTTAAGCCGGAGGCGCACTGCTTAATCCCGCTAAAGGCTGGACTCACATTTTTTCAATAATAAAACTGTTTCTTCAAGTCCTTAACTTTAGGGCACTTTAGACACTTTAGGCACTTTAGCTCACTTTTCTTCCATTGCCTGCCAAATTCCAGAAGGATGCGGAAGAATTATTGTCTCCCCCAACTCTTAAATACGCCCCCAAGAAACCCCTGGGGTTCAAGAGCCTGGATTCCAATGTTCGGACCCGATAAGCATTTTTCTCGCTTTATCCATTGACTTTAGTAGTTTTGTGTTTATTTTTTCAACAGCGCACCTTACTGGCAAAGGGATTTGGATGACAAGGCGTATAGCTTCAAAAAAAGGAGGAATCAACCATGATCTTGAGAAGATTGACAGACTGGCCCGCATGGGGCAGGAGAAGCTCGTTTGAGGAACTCGAACGGATGAGAAAACAGATGGATCGGCTTGTTGGAGGTTTGGGCGGGGGTGTGTTCAGAGAACCTGCTGCCGGGGTTTTTCCGTTAATGAATGTAACTGAAGACAATGACAGCTATTATGCCCGTGCTGAGCTTCCGGGAATAAAGACTGATGAACTGGACATCTCCGTTACTGGAGACAGCCTGACCATATCAGGCGAGAGAAAGATACGTTCTGAAAATGAAAACGCCAATTACCATAGAAGAGAGCGCGAAGCGGGAAATTTCAGTCGGGTTCTCAGCTTACCGGGTCAGATTGATACGTCAAAGGTGGAAGCCAGCTCTGCAGATGGAATTTTGACAATTGTTTTGCCCAAATCAGAGGCTGCAAAACCGCAACAGATTACTATCAAGACATCATAAGCACAAATTTGGAAACTCATGATGTCAAACTGGTAGATCCTTTACTCGTTGGTGAAACGAGGTAACGTTTTGGTTGAGTGAAATCCCGCCAACGGCGGGACGGTTGCGCAACTCGTATCGGGATTCGTAGGGCGGTTGTGGATAAAGTCAAAAAGCGAATAAAGAGTTTTCAGGATTTGGATGTCTATCAAGGCACCTATAAGGCAATGCTTGAGGTGTTCAAACATATTTTGCCTAAGTTGCCATTGGACCAAATTCAGCGAGCGCAAAGGACAACGCAACCGACTGACGACAGACGAAATCCCGCTTGCAGCGGGACGCAACCGAACAACCAATACCCACAAAATAGGGTGCACCACCGATTTCTTCAGTTTCAAAATTTCTGATAAGTGTACAAATAAACTTTTAGAGGAGGGACACATAATGACTGATAGCGAAACCAAAGCCTTACAGGCAAAAGAGAAGTACGAAGCATCCGCGCCTGCTGAACACACGAAACCGGGACCTATGTTTACCCCTGAAGTGGATATCTTTGAAACCGACCAGGAGATTACCATCTTAGCTGACATGCCAGGAGTGAAGGCGAAAGATCTGAATATTGATCTTCGTGATAATGTCATTACGCTAAACGGCGAGGTGGAACCACCCGAAGGCCCAAACGAAGTGGATCTAATCAGAGAATATGAATCAGGCAAGTATCTCAGGCAATTTAGCCTTTCCCAGGTGATTGATCAAACCAAGATAAATGCTGAGTTAAAGGACGGGGTCCTCCGGCTGAGGCTTCCTAAGATAGAAGCGGCAATGCCCCGTAAGATAGCTGTCAAGCCCGCCTAATTATCGTGCCTGGAATGATTTGTGGCCGTTCATAAGGATGAGGCGAAAGACATTTTGTTCTTGTTTTCGCCTCATCCCACGCCTTAAAACCTTTTGGGGCATTCGGATAGCCCCAAATTCATGCCAATTTCCACAAAATTCCTGCCATTCGTTTCGAAGATCAAAAGCTCACTCCCTTCTCGCTTTCCTAATTCATACTGTAACCGTTCACGGGGTTCATGTGTTGGGAGTAAGACCTTAGCTCATTGACCGTCTGTCGTCTATTGGTTGCGCGACTCGTTTGCGGCTTGCGCCTTGAGAACAGTACGTCTGTCGTCTGTCGGTTGAGTTGTTTTTGGAGCCGCACAACGCACAACGATAACCGTAACGAGTAGCGCAACCGCAACCATTCATCTGAGCCCCGTGAACGGTTACCCTATTTCATATCGTCCTTGAGATTGGGGTTCCTCTTGACAAGGACTTGAATCGGATTATGCTGTCAATACAAACGGTTTTGTCGGCCCGTAGATTGCTTTAGGCGCGTGAGAATGTTATGAAGTATCTGGTAAAGGGTAGTTTGATGTCTTGTAACTCTTGCAACCGACTGATGTTGATATAAGATCCATAAGGAAACTGACCATGAATCGTGGGGGATTATACCGTGAGAGCCCAAAAACCATTGCCCTGATTGGCAACTATTTGCCGCGACGATGCGGCATCGCCACTTTTACAAGTGATCTGTTGGGATCTCTTTCATCTGAGGCCCCTGAGACAGACTGTTGGGCGATCGTCATGAACGATGTCCCTGAAGGCTACCCCTATCCCAGTCAGGTACGCTTCGAATTGAACTACAAAAATCTGCGAGACTACCGGTTGGCAGCCGACTTCTTGAACATGAACCAGGTTGACGCGGTCTGTCTGCAGCACGAGTTTGGCATATTTGGGGGAGATTACGGCTGTCACGTTTTGGAACTCCTTCGAAATCTACGTATGCCTGTGGTAACCACCTTGCACACATTGTTCACGCAGCCTGATTCCGGACAAAGGGCCATCCTCAAAGAGCTGGGGCGCAGTTCTGACCGCCTGGTGGTCATGAGCCGAAAGGCCGAGGAGACCCTTAAAGAGGTTTACGAGATACCCGCAGAAAAATGCGTTATGATTCCTCATGGCATTCCTGATGTACCCTTTGTTGATCCGAATTACTACAAGGACCAGTTCGCAGTGGAGGGACGCAAGGTCATTTTGACTTTCGGTTTGGTTTCTCCGGGCAAGGGCATCGAGTACATGATTGATGCTTTGCCGGTGATTGCAGGCAAGCATCCTGAAATCGTCTACATCATTCTTGGCGCAACACATCCGAATGTGAAAAGAGAGCAGGGGGAGGCATACCGTCTTTCCCTCCATCGCCGCGCAAGGGACCTGCACATGGAAAGCCACGTAATCTTTCACAACAGGTTCGTGGATTTCAAGGAATTGTGCGAGTTCATAGGGGCCGCCGACATATACGTGACGCCTTATCTGAACAAGGAGCAGATCGTCTCCGGAAGTCTCGCCTATGCCCTCGGTGCGGGCAAGGCTGCCATCTCCACCCCCTACTGGTATGCCGAGGAGATACTAGGTGACGGGAGAGGCATTACGGTCCCCTTCAGGGATTCAAACTCCCTGGCCGCCCGGGTGATCTATCTCTTGGACAACGAAGTTGAACGTCATGGCATGCGCAAGCGGGCCTATACATTTTGCCGGGACATGATATGGAAAGAGGTGGCTCGGCGCTATCTCGAGCTCTTGATCGAGGTCAAGAATGAACGGGAGCTGTGCCCAAGGGTCACCTTCTATGCCAAGACCCTGGGAGCCGTCCCACTGGAGCTGCCTCGGCCAAACCTTCGCCATCTGAACCTGATGACAGACGACGTCGGGATGCTTCAGCATGCCAAGTTTGTGGTCCCTGACCGCTCTTACGGCTACTGTACTGATGACAATGCGCGGGCCTTAATCGCCGCCCTCATGGCCCAGGACCTGGTTCCGGACGACAGTGCGTTGGTTGACCTGGCCTGTCGGTACGTGGGTTTTTTGCACCATGCCTTCAACGAGACCATTGGCCGTTTCCGGAATTTCATGGGCTACGACCGCAGGTGGCTCGAAGAATATGGCTCTGAGGACAGCCACGGTCGTGCAATCTGGGGCTTGGGCATGGCAGCGGCCCTGTCAAAGTCTGAGAGTCTTAGCGGGGCAGCCATAAGCATCTTCGAGCAGGCGTTGACGGTCATGGATGACTTCCGGTTCCCCAGGGCCTGGGCATTCGGCCTGGTAGGCATTCACGCTTACCTGAGGCGATTTAGCGGGGACAGTGAGGTGCGAAGGGTTAGAGAGAGCCTGGCGAACCGACTCTTCGATCTCTACCAGGCCAATGCCACCGATGATTGGCCGTGGATAGAGGACACGGTAACCTACGCCAACGGCAAGATACCTCAGGCCCTGCTTCTTTCAGGGCAATGGCTCCAGAGAGGAGAGATGATTGAGGCCGGCCTCCGTTCTCTGGAATGGCTTGTGCGCATCCAGACCGATCCCAAAGGACATTTCGTGCCGATTGGCAACCACCACGGGTGGTTTTCGCGAAATGGAGAACGGGCCAGATTCGATCAGCAGCCGATCGAGGCCCAAAGCATGATTGACGCGTGCATCGAGGCTTATAACATCACCAGAGATGAAAAATGGATCGACGAGGCGCGGCTGTGCTTTGACTGGTTTTTGGGCAAGAATGATCTGAATGTCCACCTGTACGACTACAAGACAGGTGGGTGTTGCGACGGCCTGACAGCCAACGGCGCAAACCGGAATCAGGGCGCAGAATCGACTTTGGCTTGGCTGCTTTCTCTTTTGAGTTTGTACTCACTCAGTGGCTCGGAAGTCGTTACTCGGAACACCGTAACCACCTGAAAACCGTTCAGAGGTTCAGGGTTCGGGGTTCAGCGAAACTCTGAACCGCTGATTCGTGGGATCTGGGAGTTTGTTGGGTTTTCTTCGGTATGCAAAACGGTCTTGCCCCGAAGTCCAGAGCGAGCTTTAGATAGTGTTGAACCAAAAACATAAGGTAACCCTGAACGGTGAACTCTGAACCTGTGAACGGTTACACCAGTTGAAAGATAGAAGGCTGATATGTCTATGAAACCAATTGTTATGGTTAGTTCTTACCCTCCCCGTTTATGCGGAATAGGCACTTTCACCGAAGAGGCCAGGGAGTTTATTCAAAAGGCTTGCCCGGAAAGGGAGGTGTTGGTCATCAGCCACACCGACGGCAGGGGCAAAGGCGTTTTTCCCATCATCGACATGAGCCAACATGACTGGTGGAAGGCCGTGGCGGCAAAGGTCAAGGATCTGGATCCTTATGTGGTCCATCTGGAGCATGAGTACGGCCTCTACGAATACCGGGATAAGCGCGGCATCGGCGACAATAACGAAGGCTTCCTTGCCCTGCTCAAGGCGATCAGTGACTACCCGATCGTAGTTGAACCGCATACTGTCCACGGGCGACTGAGAGACGTTGAAGCCAACTTCGTGTATGGCCTCTGCCAGAGGAGCGAAGTTGTTCTGTTAAAGTGTCACTACCAGAAATGGCGACTGGAGTGGACGTTTCCCGGCTACGGATGGGAGACACCACGAAACATCATGGTAGTGCCACACGGTGCCCGACCGGACAGACGTTGGGGGATGCATGAAATACCCGATCTAAGAAAAGAATTGGGCCTTGAGAAGGCTGGCCTGTCCGAGCATTTGGTAGGAATGATCGGCTGGATCCAGCCGAACAAGCGCTGGGACATTCTTCTTTCTATGTGGGAAGAAATTCATGAAAAAATCAAACGTCGCTCCGGCCTGGAGTGGGACCTGCTGGCGGCAGGGACAATGCGCGATCCTGATCACAGGGACGACTATGAAGAGTGGAAGAACGAAGTCTGCAGGCTGGAACATAAGGGTATCGCACACTACCGGGAATTCGTGCCAAGGGGAGACATTTTTTACAAAATGATGGCCATTTGCGACTTCATCGTCCTGCCATCTGCCGATGAGACACAGTCTGGCACGTTGGCCCGAATCATTGCCCTGAACAAGCCCTACATCACTACGGCACCCATGGAGGGGTTGACCGCCCAGACACTGGAGAGCGAAGGTGGTCTCCTGTTTACCACAAAACAGATGTTGAAGAAAAAGGTGATTCGGCTGGCCTGCGACGAACAACTGCGGCTGCAATTAGGCGAGAACCTACAACGTTACCTGGATGAGGTCGTGTCCTGGCATCTGATAGCCAGACAGTATCTCCACGCTTACGAACTGGCCCGGGACGCCAAACGCACCGGCCTGCCCGTTGTCCTG
>JAUVJO010000313.1 GCA_030592345.1 Deltaproteobacteria bacterium | reverse complement strand
TAGGCACAATTGGATTAGGCCACCTTTATGCCGGCAAAGCTAATAAAGGAATCATTCTCTATTTTGAGCAAGGTCTTTTGGGTAAGGTCTGATATTAGCGTTTCTATTACCAATTCTTATCCTTAAGACACATATTTTCATTTTACTCTTCACTCTCTTTGCTGGTTTAGCGTATTTTGTTTTCAGTCTTATTGATGCAATAAAAACTGCGAAATGCTATTCAGACTTTTACACCCTTAAAAAACATAAGAACTTAGCTCCGCTTCGCTCCGCAATTGGAATGATGGAATAATGGGTTTAAAAGGATTTTTTTATTTTCTACATTTTTCCAATATTCGATAGTGTCCCTCTACAATTGAGATAAATGATTTTCTTGTTTCTACGCTCTGTCCTGGAAACCGCCATCAAAGCATAAGTTCCATAATCCCAATATGTTATAATCAATATGTAAATTGGATCGTTTCAAAATTATTGGGCTTCAGCATTATCTCAACTGTAGAGGGATACGAACGAAATTAGCGATCTCAAGTATTTTCTTCCCGAGACAATTTAAAATTAGCTTGACAATCTGTATCCTGTGAGATACGCTTAGAGCGTGAAATACAAACTCCGAAGTACAAAACAATATGACAAGTGGTTTTCCAAGCTGAAAGAGTCCACGGTAAAAATAAGGGTTTTGGCAAGACTCAACCGGGTTGAAAACGGCAACTTCGGAGATTTTAAGCAAATCAGCCCCAGCCTGTATGAGCTGCGTTTTTTCTTTGGCGCGGGCCTCAGGATTTACTACACCATTCAGGACATCAAGGTGGTCTTACTACTGGCAGCTGGTGACAAGTCCAGCCAGGAAAAAGATATTGAAAAGGTTACCGAGCTTTTGAAAGAATTGGAGGATTGAATCATGACACTTAAAACAAAATCTTTCGACATTGCCGAATATCTAAACACCCCTGAAGAGATTCGCGGTTTTCTGCAAGAGGTTTCTGCTACTGGCGACGAGTCCGACTTCATTCACGCCTTGAATACCGCTGCCAGAGCAATAGGCATGACCGAGGTCGCTAAGAAAGCCGGCGTCACCCGTGCAAGCCTATATAAGTCCCTTGCAGAAGACGGAAACCCAAAATTTGTCACAATCAGCAAAGTGACAAAGGCCCTTGGCTGTAAGCTTGCTATTGTGTAAAATGGCTTTCCAACCAAGCTTTTGCAGCGGAGCGCAAAAAACCGCGCCCGCTGAAAAGCGACGCAAGGCGCGAAGGCGCGGAATAGCTGGCTATTGCAAGCCTGAGCAACACGGCTATTGATGTTCATGGCCGGCGAAAAAGTGTCATTTATGGCCTTTCGAGGTATATATTCGGCGAGCCAAAAACAGACCTTGTCCTCTGAAGGACTGCCAGATGTTTTGAAAATGTCGGCCTTTACCATATGGCGGCCACATTGCCTATCCCGGGAAGTTCAATCTCTTCCCGACGCTTCCATAACTCCGAGAAGGGATCTACTCCACGCATCATCCCCATGATGTCAACCCTCAAGCCCCTGACCTCCTCTTTCTGGCATCGAAAGTGACATGCGTGTCCTCTAAGCAGCACATCTGCCGAAAGATCAGGAACATAAATCCTTTCAGCCCTGAGATCGTTTAGGGCCAGCGTAAGGTTCCGAAGGTTCTGAGGGGACACCATGACTGTAAAGTCAATATCACGGCTGAACTCGGCTGCCCCGTAAAGGATGCAGGCCTGCCCCCCGATCAACAGCGCCTGAACCCTGTACTTCAAAAAAGTGGAAAGGGCTTTGGGTATCGGGCTCTGGATCATAATCTCCTCCAAGGAGTCTAAAGACCTCCCACAGTTTCTGTGACTCCAAAAAACGTTCTCTCGGAGACATGGCGTACCAATCTATGACCTCTTCTTCAACGATTCCGATAACGACATTCTTCATGTAGCAAGTTCCCTTTGTGATGACCAGCCTTACTTCAATAAACGCTTCCTTGGTGATGGATTCTACTGCCAGCTACTAACGTACTACCATCTGTAGATTACCGAAAGAGCTAAACGGGGCGTATCCAGAACTTGGGGGATGCATCCTCTTGAAATCACTTGTGCACCATTTGTGGAGTACATTAAGTGCCTAAAGTGAGCTAAAGTGCCTAAAGTTGAGGTATTCTGCCTATTTTAAATAAGTTGCGCCGGAGACGCACTGCTTAATCCCGCTAAAGGCGGGACTCGCTTTCTTTTAATAAAAAACTATTTCTTCAAGTCCTTAACTTTAGGGCACTTTAGGCACTTTAGCTCACTTTCTTTCTTCCAGTGCCTGCCAAATTCCAGAAGGATGCGGAAGAATTGTTATCTCCCCCCAACTCTTAGATACGCCCAGCTAAACGCTTTGCCGACAATGCGATTTTCGCAGATGGATTAAGCTCCGAATATTTCTTTCCGGTCTTTGGACGGAAGGTAGGGCGATTGGAGTCGGATTGGATCGCCGATGTCCTTAAAGAGCAAGTCGCCACTTCCAAGCAAGTTTTCAGCCCCCTTCTGGCTCAGCAACATGTTTGACTCGATCGCCTTGCTCATCCTCAGGCCGACGCGTGCAGGGATATTCGCGTCCAGGACACCTTTTATTGTCCGCCGGTTCGGCTGCTGGGTCGCGATAATCAGGTGTATGCCCGCGGCCCTTGCCTTTGCCCCCAACCTGAATATCTGCGCTTCCAATTCCTCTCGCTCTTTCTTGTCCCTGCTGACCAGGTCAAAGTACTCGTCACACACGCAAATGATCCGCGGCATTTCCTTTCCGGCTTTCCTTACGAACTGATCCCGAGTGTCGACCTCCGCGTCCTGCAATAGCCTATATCGCCTGTCCATCTCATCCGCTATCCGGGCTAAAACTGCCGCGGTCGACTGCTCGTCAGGATAGACGATGGCATCCGGCCCAAGGAGAAAACGCGACTTCTTAAGTTCGTTAAAGGCGTTTCGTTTGGGGTCGATCAGCACCATGCGTAGTGTATCCGGCGTGTTGGTCAGGATTAGCCCGGCCAGGACGGACCTCAGCCACTCGCTTTTCCCACTACCAGTCGTTCCAGCCACCAAGATGTGTACATTGACAGGCTCAGAAAGATCAGCAAACCGCAACTTGTTGTCGAGATCAACGCCCAGGAGAACCTGGGAACAACCGATTCCGGGATTGGGCTCTGGCAATTGATTCTGAACCTCGGAGAACAAGACCGTTTTTCGGTCAGGTCGCTGGACATCGATGACCATGCTTCCTTCTGCCAGATGGACATACGGAGACGCCTCCAAGTGCAGGCGATGTTGCACCTCCTGGGCCATAGCCTGAGCAGCATTGAGCCTTACGCCTTTTCCAAGTCTGATCGGATACCTGATAAAGGCGGAACCGGGGATGGGGTCGCCATCCGGAAATATCTCTTTGCCGTATTCCTTGAAAATGCAAATAAGTTGGTTGGCCTGTTCCAAGTATTTCCCCTGGTTCTCTTTAGCTAAAGGCGCGGCCTGTAGCTTTCTTGTTTTCCGCCTTTTGTGCTCTCTTTCTCCTGGCACCACACCTGCCAGCCGGCCGATCAGGTTGTTGAGTCTCTTTTGCACATTCCTGATCTCAGCGGCCTCAAACAGGCGCTCTTCTTTTTGCGGTCTGAAACTGACCAGTGCCAGCGCGCCCGAAGCATGCTCTTTGTGAGAGGCCAGGAGTTGATGGTACAGGCAAACCTGCGCAAGATCTGCCTCCGGACAAGCCCGCCCGAGTTTCAACTCAACAATACACCAGTGGGGGCTCCCGGGAACCCTCAAGACAAGATCGGCAATGCCCGTTATGAAAACCGAATCGGCCCACCCCTTTTCGTAGATCTTCAAGGATAACGGTTCTTCCGGACTCACCAGCAATTTTACTATGGGTTCTTTCCCGGCCCCAGCCTTTTTTCTGGCCGTCCACAAAAGATTCACTAACCAGCAGTTCATCGCTTTTGCGGCCTGCCAGAAAGCAACGACCTGCTCGGTGGTGTCTGCAAGGTGAACCTGTTCCCTTCCAAGCCTTGGTCCCACGATGCGTTTGTAAAGGTGTTCCTGGAGGAGCCTCTGCCATTCATTTTCGTCCGGGTTCGCGTCAGCGATCACCGAGCGCCAATGAAGCCTTTCGTCTGCTCCGAAAAGCCGCGCAAAGGATTCATGGAACATACGCCCGAGCAGGAGAGTCGAAGATTGGGCTTTATT
>JAUVJO010000234.1 GCA_030592345.1 Deltaproteobacteria bacterium | reverse complement strand
GCCTGGTGCATAACAAAACCAATTTCCTGGCATCCAGGGCGGTGATCATGCCGTCGCCGTCCAGGTTACACTCAGGGCATTCACTAGCTGGTTGGTTTCTGTGGCTGAGGATGATGTTTAGGTCATCCCGGTCCACATCGCCGTCACCATCGAGATCGCCAAGAATGCCGCCAAACCCCGGAGCACCAGGCTCAACAATGGTGCCATTAGGCATAATGTCATCATCTCCCCGCAGATCGTCTACAAAATGCAGGGTGATGATATTTCCGATAAAAAAATTAGCTCGGCCCAAGAAGTAAACGTCATTGGATGCTAGAACGACGGCTGGTTAACATCAGCTTCAGCAAGCCTTTAACCAACTCTAATCTTGTTTGTGATCCAAAACAAAAAAAGCCTTCAGAAGAGCGTAACTGTCCGCTCTCTCGAAGGCTTTCATAAGTCTCCTTGGGAAAAACTCAGCATGAGCTTTTTCCTGTTCAGATCTGTATGTAACTACCGCTGGTTTGACAACTGTGACTTCATCTTCGACACGTGAAAATACCCTAAGATTTAAACCACCTCTTTCTCCTCAAGCCAAAGATACCGGCCATGCCTGAACCGACAAGCAGCATGGTTGCTGGTTCAGGAACAGGTGAGATGCTGCCGCTTTGAATTTGATCCACTGTAAGTGCATTCCCATTGGCATCACCTAGACCCCAAGCTCCAAGTGTAATATCCAGTGAACTTGTACCAACAGCAAGGGTGTCAAAGGTTAGGGTGGCCAGGGTGAAGCTGCCAACCTGGAATGTGTTCAAATCATCCGCGCTATCAAATGAAAGCTCATATAGATTTACTGTTCCGACCCCATGGGTAACTCCTGTCCAGCTCCCTAATCCCCAGAGGTCAAGTTGATCGCCTAGGACGGGATCGCCAAACACAACGCTGTGAAAGGCCAAAATGGCTGAATCGAAGCTGATATCCAGGTCAAATGTACTTAGGGAATCCGGGGAATAATTCTCAAGGTCTAAGATAAACAGCTCCACAGCAACAGTGTCTCCCACTGGCACATCCTGAGAGACGGGGTCAAAACCGATTGTGATGGCATGGGAAGTGGTTGTGATAAAAAGTAACAACGCCGCCAAAGCAATAACCGAAAATAATGACTTTTTCATATTTTGTTACCTCCTTTAACATTTAACATTAAACGCCCAGTCTCAAAGAAAAGGCGTTACCGAAGCCCATGAAACGCCGAAGGCCAAAAACAATAACATCAAACCAAGAATCCCTAGTTTTATGACCACTGTATTACCCCATATCTTCAACAAAAAAGCCGGGTTACCTTGACCAGTAGGCAACCCGGCCTTCCGTAAGAGCGGGTCTTAAAACTACGTTTTGCTGCGGCCGGCTGCAAATTCCATGGGCTGCGTTGGCGGAATCAAATCGTCCTCAACGTGGCTGGGCCATGCCTCCGGGCGTTTTGATCCCTCCGCCTTGCCCACGAAACTTTCGCTCGGCCTCGCGACAAACATAATTCTAAGGCACGCTCTACAGGATCCGTGGTTTTCCGTCCCCGTGTCTCCACGGGTTTGGCTTTTTCTACTTTCGTCTATTTAATGTCATGCTCAATTTACAAATAAGCTGTTAACCGTCAAGGGATAATTTGGGGGGTGATAAAATGGGTATACTCGCTACCTACCACCCTTAGCCCACATAGAAGTTTTTCAATTTCCGCAACTCATTCAAATAACAGGGCTATATCGCCGCTACTATCTCTTGCCTCACCGATGGAATCTCCCAAATGCGCCCCTGGTGGGTACAATGTTACCTAGCCCTGACGCGACGTCCGAGAAACATGTGGTTGCTATTTAAGGGAGTCGGCAAAAAAATAGATAAAACGCATAAATAATACATATAAACAATACACATAAAGTTGCGTTGTAAGTGTGCGCATCCGCAACTTGGGGAGATTCCTCTTTAAATCACTTGCGCCGTATTTGTAGGGTACTGTCGAGTAAACTGGGGCCTCCCTGGCTACAGGCTGACTTGTTGGCTCTCTGGAATTTCGCGTGGTTAATTTCTATGCGGACAGAAAAGTCAAAAACAATCATCACGAAAACACGAAGGCACGTAATGTTTTCAAGGCGAAGGCCGCAACGTACGAAAGAGATAACAACAGGGAATACTTTCGTTTGCTTGATGCTGTCTGACCTGATCCACATTACAGGCGTTTCTTCAGCAATATGCTGTTTCACCGAAACCGTTTTTTTTCAATTCAGTAGGACAACAGCCGGAAAGCCCTATCAAGCAGCTCACTTCTCTCTTGACAACCTATAGATTTCCAGATAATTGATTTCACTGCGTTATCGGTCGAAATCCTCGACGACGTACCCGCATGTACGCCTTACTCGGATTTCTCCCTCTGGCCTTGTGAAATCAATTATCTGAAAATCTATACCAAGTAGTGGTACACTTTTAGCCATGACTTGGGATGTCAAGTTGACAAAAAACACTGCAAAGCAAATCCGAAAATTGCCAGATGACATTAAGACAAGACTTCATTTTCTGGTTCAGGAAATCAGTCAACTTGGCCCAGTAAGAAACAACCGGTTGAATTATGGCAAAATCCGTGGGACCAAAGACCGCCACCACTGCCATTTGAAAAAAGGGGCTCCAACCTATGTAGTGGTTTGGAGAGTGATCGACAAAGAAAATAAACTAGTGGAGGTACTTTATGCCGGGACTCATGAAAAAGCATTCTACGGGCGATTTCGCTGACGTATGTTTTCGGGTTCCCGCTGCCCAGGCGAATAGTGTAAGAGAGGCAGTTGAAAAAATACTGGAATTAACTGGACTCGAATATTCCATCTCAGCCGATAATGACAAACTTGTTTCCTGGGAAGAGGCATTCCCGGAGTACAGTGCAGGAGATACGCTTAAAGGGGCTCGGCTCATGGAGGGGATCACCCAGGCAGAGCTTGCCGATAAGATCGGCCTCAAGCGGCACCATATTTCCGAGATGGAAAACGATAAACGATCTATAAGCAAGGATATTGCAAAACGCCTGGCAAAGGCATTGAACACCGGATACGCGGTTTTCCTGTAGTTCACGATTGAGAACTCAGGACCCATGCTCGCGGAAGATATTGAGCCTATCGGCTCGATCCGAATCGTTGGTGACCAACATCCCGCCGTCACCACCCCCCAGCTATTGGAAGGAAAGATAAAGAGCCGTAGTGTAATGTGTCAAAAGTTCTATGCACGATTTTGGCAATTTGACATGTTGACGAAACGCATCAACTGTCGTGAAAATCCGAATATCGAAATCCGTACTGTTTTCGATATTCGGATTCCGAGTTTTTTGGCTTTGTAACTCAAAAAATACCAAAATTAGAATTACCAGGAAATTGAGGGGAGGTTGACAACGACGGGCGCGTAATTATTATTTGCAAATGTTTTGGGATGTTAATATAGATTTCAAGATAATGTTTTTGGGGTACAGTAAAGGCTCAGTAAGACCTAACTTTGTTGTTACTAATGGAAGGCTCAAAGCTCAAAGCTGAAAGCTCAAAGCTCAAAGCAGCAGAATCATGGTTTTTCTTTGAGCCTTGAGCTTTCAGCTTTGAGCTTGCTTGGAACCAGTAACCCGCTGTTTTTCGCTACGAGGCTATGTTGAACCCCAAAATCTTTTTCTTAAGGACTATAGTAGGAGGACGAGAATTGATGGATATACAGGAGATCACACAGAAGGTCGAAAAGCAAAGCATTGTTCTTCGGCAGATCATGGTGGAAATGGAAAAGGTCGTGGTGGGTCAAAGGAACCTCGTGGAAAGGATGTTGATCGGGCTCCTTTGCGATGGGCATCTGCTCCTGGAAGGGCTTCCGGGGTTGGCCAAAACAACGGCTGTGAAAACCCTGGCCGCAGCCATCAGGACGAGCTTTCAGAGGATCCAATTCACACCGGATCTGCTGCCGGCCGATATCCTGGGGACCCAGATTTACCGGCCTGACAGCGCTTCTTTTGAGATCAAGAAGGGTCCTATCTTTCACAACATCATCCTGGCAGACGAAATCAACCGGGCCCCGGCCAAGGTCCAAAGCGCCCTGCTAGAAGCCATGCAAGAGCGGCAGGTTACCATTGGGGAGGAGACCTTTCTCCTTGACAGGCCCTTTCTGGTACTTGCTACACAGAACCCTATTGAACAAGAAGGGACCTATCCGCTTCCCGAGGCCCAGATAGACCGTTTCATGTTAAAGATCAAGGTCGATTATCCCTCAGTTGAGGAAGAAAAAGAGATCATGGAGCGGGTGAATAAAGGGGTTGCTGAAAATGTGAGCGGGGTCGTTGAGGTCTCCCAGATTGAATCGGCAAGTGAGACCATGCGATCAATCCATATGGAAGAAAAAATCGTGGACTACATTGTAAATATTTCAAGGGCCACCCGGAATCCCGAAGACTTTGGGCTGGAACTGGGTCCCATGATCAGCTACGGTGCCTCGCCCAGGGCCTCCATATGGCTCGCCCTGGCCTCCCGTGCCCACGCATTTTTAAGCGGCCGTGGTTATGTGACACCACAGGACATCAAATCCGTAGCCCCTGATGTGCTTCGCCACCGGCTTATCTTGAGCTATGAGGCCGAGGCTGAAGGCAAAAGCGCGGATGACCTGATCAATATCTTGCTGGAACGTATCGAGGTTCCTTGAGATGCTCTCAGAAGAGTTGCTCAAAAAAATCCAAAGATTTCATTTCAAAACAAGGCGTCTGGCCAGTGACCTCTTTGCAGGTCAGTATGTGAGCGCCTTTAAGGGCCGTGGTATTGAGTTTGCCGAAGTCCGGGAGTACCAGCCAGGCGACGATGTACGAACCATTGACTGGAACGTCTCGGCCCGCTCTGGACGTCCCTTTGTGAAGGTCTTTCACGAAGAGAGGGAACTCACCGTCATGCTCCTGTTGGATCTTTCCGGTTCCCACCTCTTTGGCACCAGGAACAGATTCAAGAGGGAGCTGCTGGCTGAAGTGGCCGGGATGCTTGCTTTTTTAGCCATCCGTACCAATGACAAGGTTGGTGCCCTCTTGTTCAGCTCCAGGATAGAAAAATACATACCCCCCAAGAAAGGGACATCCCATGTGTGGCGTTTGATCAAGGAGATATTTTCTTACGAACCCCAATCCCTGACCACAGACATAGACGCGGCCCTCACCTATTTAAACCGGGTTGCAAAGCGTCATGCCATTGTCTTTTTGATCTCTGACTGTCAAGACACAGGCTTTGAAAAATCTCTGAGGCTGACTGCCAAAAAACATGACCTGACCATTCTTCGCATCTCTGACCCGGCAGAAGGAGAACTCCCGGAAGTAGGTCTCATGACCCTTCAAGATCCGGAAACCGGCCAGGTTGCCCTGATCAATACCAGGAGCAAGGCACTGAGGGGCAGGTGGCGCAATTATCAAGAGGAGCAGGCTGCCCACCTTTCTGAACTTGTCAAACGAGCAGGGGTTGACCTGGTAGATCTCTCCACGGACGGACCAGTAGTCGAACCATTAACGCGGCTCTTTGATATGAGAAGAAGACGGATGTGATGAGGGCACAGGGCAGGGAGCAGGGGGCAG
>JAUVJO010000334.1 GCA_030592345.1 Deltaproteobacteria bacterium | reverse complement strand
TCCCGCTGGCAATCAAGGATCTTCTTTGTACGGAAGGGATCAGGACCACCTGCGGATCAAGAATATTAGATAATTTCACGCCACCCTATAGCAGCACGGTCGTAAAGAGGCTCAGGGACGCCCACGCTGTCATTGTTGGCAAGACCAACCTGGATGAATTCGGCATGGGTTCCTCCACCGAACACTCTGCTTTTATGCCAACCCGCAACCCGTGGGATTTGACACGGACCCCGGGCGGCTCCAGCGGAGGCTCGGCAGCGGCCATAGCTGCTGATGGATGCATTGGAGCTATTGGAACAGATACAGGGGGCTCCATACGGCAGCCTTGCTCCCATTGCGGCGTTGTGGGTCTGAAACCCACATATGGCCGTGTCTCGCGCTTCGGGCTTGTGGCTTTTGCCTCCTCTCTCGACCAGATAGGCCCAGTGGCCAAGGATGTAACTGATTGTGCCCTCTTGATGAATGAGATTTGCGGGTATGATCCAATGGACTCTACGTCTGTTCCTCGACCGGTTCCTGACTATACCAAAGCGCTGCAATTAGGGCTCGACGGGCTTGTAGCCGGCATACCCAGGGAGTATCATACTGAAGGCCTGGATCCGGATGTGTCACAAGCACTGGGCCATGCCATCAAGGTAATTGAGGGGCTTGGGGCAAGGTGCAAAGAAGTGTCTCTTCCGCATACACAATACGCGGTGGCTACCTATTACATAATTGCACCTGCTGAAGCGAGTTCAAACCTGGCTCGCTACGATGGCGTGAGATACGGGTTTAGAGACACCTCCTCAGGCGACTTGTTAGATATGTACAGAAACACGCGATCAAAAGGCTTTGGATCAGAAGTGCAAAGACGCATCATTATCGGTACCTATGCGCTCTCAGCAGGATACTATGATGCTTATTACGGGAAGGCATCCCAGGTCCGCAGCCTTATTACGGAAGACTTCAAAGATGCTTTTGAGACCTGTGACGTCTTGCTCGCCCCTGTGGCTCCCACACCGGCCTTTAAGCTCGGAGAAATGCTGGATGATCCCCTTTCCATGTATCTGTCAGACATCTTTACACTTCCGGCCAGTCTGGCCGGGATACCGGGTGTCTCTCTCCCGTGCGGTTTCAGCAGAGACGGGCTTCCCATAGGGCTCCAGATACTCGGAAAGCACTTTGACGAGGAAAAACTCATTAGAGTGGCCTACAATTTTGAACAGGCAACGGATTACCATAAGAGAAGGGCAAGACTGTAAATTAGTCATTTATCATTTATCATTAGTCATTTGTGTTCCGTGTTTGAGGGCAATAGTCAAATGCAGGCATCTGGGCAGGCAGGCACGAATGACAAACAAAAAGAAAGGTAGGTGGGAATATATGACGATTCAACCGGAAGGTGACGACCTGAGAAAGGCAACCAGGTGGATATCAGATGAGCGACTCAACAACCCGCAGGCGCAGTTGACCAATTTGATTGAGCAGGCATGTGTCAAATTTGACCTGCCACCCAAAGATGCGGAATTCCTTATGCGCTTTTTTGCTGCAAAGGACAAAGGATAAGGGGCGTATTTTCGAGTTGGGGGGAAATAACAATTTTTCCGCGTCCTTCTGGAAGAAAGAAAGTGAGCTAAAGTGCCTAAAGTGAGCTAAAGTTAAGGACTTGAAGAAACAGTTTTATTATTGAAAGAAAGTGAGTCCCGTCTTTAGCGGGATTAAGCAGTGCGTCTCCGGCTCAACATATTTATAATAGGCAGAATACCTCAACTTTAGGCACTTTAGCTCACTTTAGCTCACTTTAGACACTTAGTATGCTCCACAATTGCGGTGCAAGTGATTTCAAGAGGATGCATCCCCCAGTTCTGAATACGCCCTACGTAATCCATTACGGAGTATTGGAGTGATGGGGTACTGGATTGTTGAAAATCCATCACTCCATTTCTTGATCGGTATAGCCTCGTTATGTATAGACTTTCACATATTTAATTTCACAAGGCCAGAGGGAGAAGGCTGTATTGTAATACGCCGACGACCGATAACGCGGTGAAATTTAATATGTGAAAGTCTATAGAATCGCGGAATGGTTTTATGTGATGACCCAGATAAGAATCCTTCCTGAGATACTATCCAACAAGATCGCTGCAGGCGAGGTCGTGGAGCGCCCCGCCTCGGTTGTTAAGGAACTCATAGAAAACTCCATTGATGCCGAGAGTACCCAGATTGTGGTGGAAGTGAAAAAGGGCGGACGGGATCTTGTTCGGGTCTCTGACAACGGCGTTGGCATGGATCACGACGACGTGCTCCTTGCCATAGAACGCCATGCAACCAGCAAGATCCGTGATGAAAACGACCTTTTTTCCATTGCCACACTTGGATTCAGGGGGGAAGCGCTTCCCAGCATAGCCTCTGTTTCAGACATGGAGATCGTCACCAGAACAAAATCGTCAACCGTGGGCACCCGGATCATGGTTCAAGGTGGAATGATCGGGGAAGTATCCGAGGTCGGAGCCCCTGAAGGGACGATGATCTCGGTGAATCGTTTGTTTTTTAACACCCCTGTAAGGCGAAAGTACCTGAAGACAGATCCTACGGAAATGGGCCACATCAGTGATACGGTTATGCGTACGGCCCTTGCTTGGCCTGGTATCCATTTCAAGTTCTTTCACAACCAAAAGGCCATGGCAAACTGGGCCCCCACCCCAACCCCCCATAACCGCATTGCCGAGGTACTGAGAAACGGCCTGGAAGATCGTCTCCATGAAGTGGACTACAAAGACGGTAACGACAACGGCAACGGCAACATCCACGTCCGCGGGTTTGTGGCCTCTTCGGAGATCACGCGATCAACTTCTCGCGGGCTATACGTTTACGTCAATGGTCGCTTTGTTCGAGACAAGGTCCTGTATCACGCTATTATGGAAGGCTATGCCGGTCGTCTGATGAAAGGCAAATCCCCCGTGGTGGTACTCTTTGTGACACTGCCCCACGCTCAAGTAGATGTTAACGTTCACCCTGCCAAAAGCTGGGTCCGGTTCGAAGCCCCGAGGGAGGTCCATAACACGATTGCAAAGGCGATAGCAGCAACACTTCAAAAATCAGACCGGCCCGTATGGGGACAGCAACCTGGGCCCAAGCCTTCTTACACCCCTCGGCCCTACACGATTTTCCCATTTCATGGCAAAATCAGCGAGTCGGCAGCCAAGCCCTTGCCAGAGGCTTACATCCCCTCGGTCGAGCCAGCACCGCGCTTGTGGGAGGAAAAGGCTTTTTCTTCCCTCAGGGTCATTGGCCAGCTTCACAACACCTACATCGTGTGCGAATCAGAAGATGGTTTGGTCCTGATCGATCAGCACGCCGCACACGAGCGGATAGTCTTCGAATCCCTCAAGGCCGCCTATCAGCGCTCAGACATCCCCGTCCAGGGCATGCTGATCCCTGAAAGACTGGAGCTGAGCCATAGAGAAGCGAGTGTCCTGGACACCCTGCTGAAAGACTTGGGGGGCATGGGTGTGGACATAGAACCGTTTGGAGGAAGGACTTACCTGGTCAGGTCTGTGCCAGACATTTTGACAGGCAAACCAGTGAAACCCATGGTCATGGAAATCATAGAAAAAGTGGCTGAAATCGGTTTTGCCTCCGGACTCCATCGCGCTGTGGATGAGTGTTTGATCATTATGGCCTGACACGGGGCCATAAGGGCCAAGGCCAGGCTCTCAGATGAAGAGATGAAAACCCTCCTGAAACAATTGGACACCCTTGAAAATCCAATGCACTGTCCCCATGGCCGGCCGACCCTGGTCCGTCAAAACCTGCACCAAATCGAAAAGGACTTTAAGCGTAG
>JAUVJO010000151.1 GCA_030592345.1 Deltaproteobacteria bacterium | reverse complement strand
TGCCGAGCAATTGGCGATCTGAGCAGGCGCTTGCAGATTATTTGGACAACCAGGGAATCATTGGCATTGAAGGGGTCGATACCCGCGCACTCACGCGCCATATCAGGCTGGCAGGGGCGATGAGGGGGGTCATCTCAACAAAAGATCTTGATCCTGATTCCCTGGTGGAAAAAGCCAGGGCCTCCCAGGGTCTTGTCGGCCGGGACCTGGTCAAAGAGGTCACCTGCCACAAACCCTATGAATGGCCGCAGGACAAAGAGGCACGCTTCAAGGTCGTGGTGCTCGACTGCGGCGTGAAGTATCACATATGCCGAAGCCTGGCAGAGAAGGGATGTCGGGTCACGGTTGTGCCAGCTCATGCCAGTGCCGAAGAAATCAGGGCCATAAACCCTGATGGCATCCTCCTTTCAAATGGTCCTGGAGACCCGGAGCCGATCACCTATGCCGTAAACACTATCAAGAGCCTGATGCCAGAGTATCCCATCTTTGGAATTTGCCTGGGCCACCAACTATTGGGGCTTGCCTTTGGTGGCAAAACTTATAAGTTGAAATTCGGTCACCGTGGGGCAAACCATCCCGTAAAAAATCTTTTGACAGGCAAAGTGGAGACTACTGCCCAGAACCACGGCTTTTGTGTGGATATCGAATCAATCAAAGATCCGGAGATTGAGATCACGCATATCAACCTGAATGACCAGACCCTCGAGGGTATGAGGCATCGGACGCTGCCCATTTTCTCCGTTCAATACCACCCCGAGGCCTCTCCGGGACCCCATGATGCGAGTTACTTGTTTGATCAATTCATCAGCCTCATAGAGAAGAAGAGCGAGACACAGACGTGATACTAATCATTGACTTTGGCTCCCAGTACAACCAGCTCATTGCCAGGCGGGTGCGTGAAGCCCATGTCTATTGTGAGATACACCCCCCCGGGATCAGCATTGACCAGATTAAGGTGCTCGCTCCTGAAGGAATCATCCTGTCCGGGGGTCCGGCAAGCATCTATGAAAAGAACAGCCCAAGGGTGGACCAGGGTATTTTTGAGCTAGGTATTCCGGTTCTTGGCATCTGCTACGGCATGCAGTGCATGGTGGACGCCCTGGGCGGCCAAGTAAATAGAGCTGAAAAGAGAGAATACGGGTTTGCCGAACTCCACTCAAAAGATGCGACGGGCATTTTTCACGGTGTCCCCAAGGAGACCAAATGCTGGATGAGCCATGGAGACGCCGTTGGAAGGCTCCCCAGAGGTTTCAGGGTCACAGCATCGACGCCCACCACAAGAGTGGCGGCTACAGAAAATCCCGCAAAAAAGGTCTACGGGCTGCAGTTTCACCCGGAAGTCGCTCATACGCCCATGGGGAAAAGGATGCTGAAAAATTTCCTGTTTCGGGTATGCAACTGCAAAAAGACCTGGACGATGAAATCCTTCATCAAGGATTCAGTCTCAGACATAAGGTCGCTCGTCAAAGACAAGAAGGTTATCCTGGGGTTAAGCGGCGGGGTAGACTCCTCGGTCACGGCCCTTCTCCTCCATCAGGCGATCGGCAAGCAGCTCACGTGCATCTTTGTTGATAACGGCCTTCTGAGACAGGGTGAGGCAGAACGGGTCAAGGGGCTTTTCAAGAAACACTTCAAGGTGAGATTGAGATTTGTCAACGCCAAAAGGCAATTTCTAAAGGGGTTGACGGGCGTTGTTGACCCGGAAAAAAAGCGAAGGATTATTGGTCGTACCTTTATTGAGGCATTCGAAATAGAGGCCCGCAAGCTTCAAGGGGTTGAACTTCTTGCCCAGGGAACCCTTTATCCCGATATCATCGAGTCCCGGTCGGCTTTTGGCGGCCCTACCGCTGTGATTAAATCTCACCACAATGTTGGAGGCCTACCAAGGAATATGAAGCTCAAGCTCATTGAACCTTTGAAGCACCTTTTTAAGGATGAAGTGCGTGTGCTTGGAAAAGAGCTTGGGCTCCCTGATGATCTCATCTGGAGACAACCTTTCCCTGGACCTGGTTTGGCCATTCGAATCATCGCTGATGTCACCCCGGCAAGGCTTTCCATCTTACGCAAGGTGGATGCCATTGTGCTTGAGGAGATAAAGGAAAACAACCTCTACAGGAAACTCTGGCAGTCCTTTGCGGTACTACTTCCCTTGAAAAGCGTAGGGATCATGGGGGACCAGAGGACCTATGAGCACATTGCAGCAATTCGGGCGGTGACCAGCACCGATGCCATGACGGCTGATTGGGCAAAGCTCCCCCATTCACTTCTTGGAAGAATATCCAATCGGATTATCAATGAAGTACGAGGCGTCAATCGCGTGGTCTATGACATCAGCTCCAAACCACCGAGTACAATTGAGTGGGAGTAGGAAAAAAACGTTAAAGGAGCACTTCATTTTAGGAGCGCTTCGCTTTAGGAGCGTTTCACTTGAGGCAAAAGCCAGAAAATGTTGTGCCTCAAACCTCAAGCGTAGCGATCCTCAAGTCCACCACAGGTGGACGCTCCTCCATCCTGCGCTCATTGAGAGCCAAAAGGATTCCGTGATCACTTACCCGGGAATCGAGTAACGATTTCCTGATAGCGAATACTCATGCCCAAACGAACTGACATATCAAAGATCATGATCATCGGCTCCGGGCCGATTATTATCAGCCAGGCGTGCGAGTTTGACTACTCAGGGACCCAGGCGTGCAAGGCATTAAAGGAAGAAGGCTATGAAATCGTGCTCGTGAACAGCAACCCGGCCACGATCATGACCGATCCTGAGATGGCCGATCATACCTACATCGAACCGGTCACCCCTGAGATGGTCGCCATGATTATCGAAAAAGAAAGGCCCCAGGCCCTCCTGCCGACCATGGGCGGGCAAACCGGTCTTAATACGGCAGTCCAGGTGGCTGAAATGGGTGTGCTGGATCGGTTCAAGGTCGAGATGATCGGGGCATCTGCCGAGGTGATCAAGAAAGCTGAAGACCGGGACCTGTTCAGGGAGGCCATGGCGAGTATTGGGCTCCGTGTACCAAAAAGCGGGATTGTCGTGGACATGGAAAGCGCCCGTGAGATTGCAGACCGGATCGGCTATCCGATTATAGTGCGTCCGAGCTTTACCCTGGGTGGCACTGGCGGCGGTGTGGCCTACAATCGCGAGGACCTTGAAAGGCTGACGGCCTGGGGGCTCGATGCCAGCTTGATTCATCAGGTCATGCTGGAAGAATCGGTAATCGGCTGGAAGGAATTCGAGCTTGAAGTGATGCGGGACGGAAATGACAATGTGGTGATCATCTGCTCCATTGAGAACCTGGACCCCATGGGCATCCACACCGGGGATAGCGTAACCGTGGCACCGGCTCAAACCCTGACGGATCACGAATATCAGGTGATGCGAGATGCAGCGATCGGGGTGATCCGTGAGATCGGTGTGGACACAGGGGGGTCGAATATCCAGTTTGCCGTAAATCCGAAAGACGGCGAGATGGTCGTGATCGAGATGAATCCGAGGGTTTCCAGGAGTTCCGCCCTTGCCTCCAAGGCTACGGGTTTTCCGATTGCAAAGATAGCCGCCAAGCTCGCTGTGGGTTATTTCCTGGACGAGCTTCCAAACGATATTACCGGTGAAACCGTGGCCTCGTTTGAGCCAACCATTGACTATTGCGTGGTAAAAATCCCGCGCTGGACCTTTGAGAAGTTCCCAGATACCGAGGATTATCTCACCACATCTATGCGATCCGTGGGTGAGACCATGGCGATTGGCCGGAACTTTAAGGAGGCCCTCCAAAAGGGGCTTCGTTCTCTTGAGACAGGGCGATTCGGCCTGGGGGCAGACGGCAAAGGGCGATTGGAATACGACGCGAAGCCCCCTTTGGTAGAGGAGATCAGGACAAAGCTCACTAACCCCAATTCCGAACGCCTTTTCTATATCCGGTACGCTATCAAGGCGGGGATGGATGTGGAGACGATCAACGGATTTACCGGCATAGACCCCTGGTTTTTGCGCCAGATGGGTCGGATCATCGACCTTGAGGAGGACCTGTCAAAGGCCGGCCATCCTTTGGGAGTAGATCTTATAAGGCAGGCCAAGGACTTTGGGTTTTCGGACGTTCAGTTGGCCCACCTTGTCAAGAAGGACGAAGATGATATCCGGTCCTTGCGAAAACGCCTGGGAGTGCAGCCTGTATACAAACTGGTAGACACGTGTGCGGCAGAGTTTGAGGCACACACGCCCTATTACTATTCCACGTATGAAGAGGAAAACGAGGCCCGCATTTCCGGCAAACGCAAGGTCATAATCCTGGGTGGAGGGCCAAACCGTATCGGCCAAGGGATTGAGTTCGATTATTGCTGCGTGCAGGCATCCTTTGCCCTGAAGGAAGAGGGCATTGAGAGCATCATGGTAAACAGCAACCCCGAGACGGTTAGCACCGATTATGACACCTCTGATAAACTCTATTTTGAACCCCTGACAAAAGAAGACGTGCTGAACATTGTGGAAACCGAAAAGCCTTCAGGGGTGATCGTGCAATTTGGCGGCCAGACACCGCTCAACCTTTCGGCCCTTCTGGCAGAAGCCATTGATAAAAATGTGCCTATCCTCGGCACGCCAACTCAAAGTATTGCCATGGCAGAAGACAGGGAGCTTTTTAAAAACGTGCTGAAGAAACTCGCGTTGAGTCAACCGGACAACGGCACAGCCATGAGTGTGACAGAGGCCGTGAGCGTGGCAGAGGCCATCGGGTATCCGATCATCGTGCGGCCCTCCTATGTGCTTGGCGGCAGGGCCATGCAAATCGTATATGACAGGGCATCTCTGAAAGTATTTACGCGCAAGGCCCGGCTTGCCTCTCCGGATCATCCGATCCTGATTGACAAATTCCTTGAAGATGCTATCGAGATTGACGTGGATGCTATCTCTGACGGCGCGACCACTGTGATCGGCGGGATCATGGAACACATCGAAGAGGCAGGCATCCATTCCGGTGACAGCGCCTGTGTGCTCCCGGCCCAGGGCCTGCCCCCTTTTATCATGGAACAGATAAAGGCCCACACCCGTGCCCTGGCAAGGGAGCTGGGAGTTGTCGGCCTTATAAACATTCAGTTTGCCATAAAGGATGAAGAGATCTTTGTACTGGAAGTCAACCCCAGGGCATCACGAACCATCCCCTTTGTGAGCAAGGCCACGGGTGTCCAGTTGGCGAAGCTTGCGACCAAGGTCATGCTGGGACGGACTTTGAAAGATCTGGGGTTCACCCGTGAGGTGGAGCCCGATCACATTTCGGTCAAGGAGGCAGTGTTTCCTTTTGATCGTTTCCCGGGCGTGGACGTCGTGCTCGGCCCTGAAATGAAATCTACCGGTGAGGTCATGGGCATAGATACTGACTTCGGCAGGGCCTTTGCCAAGTCTCAACTCGCGGCAGGTCAGCACCTGCCCACGGAAGGGACCGTGTTTGTCAGTGTGAGGGATGCAGATAAAGACGGTATCCATCCGATAGCACATCAACTGCATGAAATGGGGTTTAATCTACTTGCTACAAGAGGAACCCGTCGTCAGTTCGAATATGCAGGGATCCCAAGCAGGCTCGTAAGAAAGATCGCCGAGGGACGTCCCAATGTGATTGATCATATCAAAAATGGCGAAATCCAGTTGGTGATTAATACACCCTCAGGTAAGGAAAGTGCAGTGGGTTCCCGTCTGATTCGCCGGACAGTCCTGAGGTATGGCATCCCATATGCCACCACGCTCGCCAGTGCCTGCGCCATGACATCGGGTATTGAGGCAATGAAAAAGCAAAGGCTGACAGTGCGATCTCTTCAGGAGTTTCATAAAGACAGTTGTCAGTAGGCAGTGGTCAGTGGTCAGTAAGCAGTAACGAGTATCCAGTAAGCAGTAAGCAGTAAACAGTAGGCAGTAACCAGCAACCAGCAACCAGTAATCAGCAACGAAAGAGTAATGACTAACAACTACGGACCAAAGGAATCCTGCGGTGTCTTCGGCGTGTTCGGGCACGATGATGCTCCGAAGCTGACCTATTTTGGGCTCTATGCCCTCCAGCACCGGGGGCAGGAGAGTGCCGGCATTGTGACCTCTACTGGCAAATCGATCCACGAACATAAGGGGATGGGGCTTGTCCATGAGGTCTTCAATGAAGCCGTCTTAAATGGGCTCCACGGCCACATAGCCATTGGGCATGTCAGGTACTCCACCACCGGTTCTTCCATCTTAAAGAACGCCCAACCCTTTGTCGTTTGCCATGCTGGTAAAACCGTTGCAATTGCCCACAACGGAAACCTTATTAATGCCAAAAAGTTGAGGGTAGATCTTGAAAAAAAGGGTTCCATTTTTCAAACCACCATGGACAGCGAGATCATCATGCACCTGCTGGCGCGGAACGTGCGGGGGGGCATGGAAGAAGCCATGGTCAAGGCAGTGTCTCAGATTCAAGGGGCATATTCTTGTGTGCTGATGACCGAGGACAGGCTTATGGCGTTCAGGGACCCATACGGATTCAGGCCGCTCTGCCTGGGAATACTCGACGGCGGTTACGTTGTCGCCTCTGAGACGTGCGCCCTGGATCTGATAGATGCTCAGTATGTCAGGGATATTGATCCAGGAGAAATATTGATTATCGATCAACACGGGCTAAAGTCAGTGAAGCCCTTTGATGATCAAAGGAAGGCATTGTGCATCTTTGAATATATCTATTTTGCCAGACCTGACAGCCTTATTTTTGGCCAGAATGTGTACTCCGTCAGAAAAAGGCTCGGCAAAAAGCTGGCCCGGGAACATCCCATCGAGGCCGACTTTGCCATGCCCTTTCCGGATTCCGGCAACTATGCGGCTATCGGATTCTGCCAGGAGTCCGGCATACCGATGGAGATGGGGGTGATCCGGAACCATTACGTGGGAAGGACTTTTATTGAGCCTGCCCAATCCATGCGTGATTTCGGGGTGAAGGTCAAACTGAATCCGGTTAGAGAAATCCTGAAGCAGAAACGTGTCGTGATTGTGGAAGACTCGATCATTCGTGGTACCACGGGCAAGATGCGCATTAAGACCTTGCGGGAGGCGGGTGTCAAGGAGGTGCACATGGTGGTTAGTTGCCCGCCCCACCGTTACCCGTGTCACTATGGAATCGACTTCCCGACCAAGGGCGAACTGATCGCCTCCCGGCACACGGTGGAAGAAGTGAGGAAGTTCATCGGCCTGGACAGCCTGTGCTATTTGAGTCTGGAGGGCATGCTTGAGGCCACTGGAATCGAACAAAACAGCTTTTGTCTGGCCTGTTTTGATGGTAAATATCCCATTAAGCTGGAAGAAGACATCTCAAAGCTGTGTCTGGAGTACTGAGGGTTTGCAAAACGAGCTTTGTCAGCGGCGTCGAACGAATTTCAAAAAAGATGATTAGTTTCTCTGGATTTTGGCTTGCCCGGATTAGGTGAGGAGAAGACATGATCCTTAAGAAAATTAAGGCATTTCTGAGGAAAAAGGGCGTGACCGGCCTTTGCTTTGGAAGGAG
>JAUVJO010000328.1 GCA_030592345.1 Deltaproteobacteria bacterium | reverse complement strand
GAGGCGGAAACAAGGCCGAATGATCTGGGGGCTGATTCTGTTCGGGAAAAACAGGGAATCTACGGTCAACCGGTTCGAGTCGTGATCTCTTTTGGCTCTGAACATGCGCCGCTGGAGCAGCGGCAGGTGGAATTGGCCATCGAAGAAGCCCAGAAGCTGGTTCCCAAACCCAAAATCATTGTCTTTGCAGCATTCCAATTTGATCCCGAGGCCGCAAAGGACATTGATGAGACCGATTGGTCTGGCGTTACTCTTCTCAAGGCCCAGATGGATGATGACCTCCTGACCGAAGACCTCAAAAAGAAGCGAAGAAACAACCAGAGCTTCTGGCTCGTGGGCCAACCCGATGTGAGGATTGAAGAGATCAGGAAAGGCAAAGACAAGGGTAAATATCGGGTGGAAGTCCTGGGTTTTGACTACTGGAACACCAAGACCGGCGTCATTGAATCGGGTGGAACGGATAAGATCAGCATATGGATGCTGGATACTGACTATGACGGCAGGAGCCTTTTCCCGAAACAGGTGTTTTTCCCCATGTCCGGCCAGAAGGACGGATGGTCGCGCCTTGCAAAGAACCTGAAGGCGGAGATCGACGAGGAACTTATCGAGGCCTATCGGGGAACGATTTCAGTGCCGTTTGAGACAGGGGATAACAAACGGATTGCAGTTAAGATCGTGGATGACCGGGGAATCGAATCACTAAAGATTCTGGAGGTGCAATAATGGCTGATAAATGGAAAGAGGTGGTAAGGCTTACAACTGCCGAGACACATTACGATCAGTCGGCACGTCCAATTGAAGATATATTGGAAGAGCTTGCAAGAGAAATCCCTCAGGAAGAGTGGGACAGACTCCCCTGTGACTTGAATGATAATCTGGATCACTACCTGTATGGAATACCTAAGAAATGAAAAATTCTACAAGCAACAGGATTGACCAGCTCATCATCAATTCTCCCTATGAAGAGCCAAAGCATTACTGGAGCTATGACAGGGAGACGCGATTATTTGCGCTCAAGGATGGGAGGCGTCCGGCAGGCTATGTGGTTGCTTCAGAAGGATCAAAGGCATTTGATGATCCAGGTATTTTTGTTGAAATCCCCCTGGTAAATCAGATCAGGACCCGCGTGGATGCGTGGCGTAAAAACGGATATCCAGGAGTCACGGGGATCACCAAACGACTATTAGAGCATTGGAAAAATCCTGAGGAACGGGAATATCGCCGGTTCTTTTTTTGCCAGTTGGAGGCCATTGAGACGCTCATCTGGCTCACCGAAGCATCGGACGCGGAGAAAGTGGGCATAGATATTCCTTTGGATGGAGGGCCGTTTAAGCGCCTTTGTTCCAAGATGGCAACCGGCTCCGGCAAAACGATTGTAATGGCCATGCTGATTTCCTGGCAGGTATTGAACAAGGTCACTTATCCTCAGGATGCAAGGTTTTCCAAATATGTTTTCGTTGTGGCGCCGGGTCTTACGGTGAAAAGTCGTCTTCAAGTGTTGATGCCTTCCTGCCGTGAAAACTACTATGATGAGTTCAATGTCGTACCAATTGGACTCAAGGAAAAACTACGCCAGGGTAAAATCCTCATCCGTAACTGGCACGCCCTTCAATGGGAGAGCGAAGAAAAGATCGCCAAAAAGAAGAGTGTGGATAAAAGGGGTGTGAAGAGTAACGAGGCATATGTCCATGAAGTCTTAGGCGAGATGGCGAAGGCAAATAATATTGTTGTGATCAATGATGAAGCCCACCATGCGTGGCGCGTGCCTGCCGAGTCAAAGGTAAAAGGGGTAAAAAAGGCAGAATTAGAAGAAGCGACCATATGGGTGAACGGACTGGATCGAATCCATGAAGCGAGAAACATATTGAGCTGCCACGATTTTTCAGCCACCCCATTCGCACCATCGGGCAAGATGAGTTCTGAAGAGGCCCTTTTCGGATGGATTATTAGCGATTTCGGGTTGAATGACGCCATAGAGTCCGGTCTCGTAAAGACCCCGCGAGTAGTCATCCGTGATGATGGCAAACTGACCAAGGAGTATAAGTCCCGCCTTTACCATATTTACAATGACCCTGAAGTCAAAGACGATATTAACCGCAAAGCAGAACCGCACGAGCCCTTGCCCGATCTGGTAACCAACGGGTATTATCTTTTGGGGAAGGACTGGCTGGAAACAGCCAAAGCCTGGGAAGATGCTGGATTCAAGACGCCTCCGGTTATGATTTCTGTGGCGAACCGGACCGAGACTGCCGCACGCGCAAAATATGCCTTTGATCATAAAAAGATTCGTATTGATGAGTTGTGCATCCCCGAAAAAATCCTCCATATTGATTCCAAGGTCCTTGAGCTTGCCGAATCTCAGGAAGAGGCAGTTTCCTTTGATGATGCTGCGCAGGGGGATGGATCGGAAAACGGGCAAACCCGTAAGTTATCGAAAAAGAAACTTGCAGAATCTCTCCGCCAAACCGTTGACACCGTCGGCCAGGAGGGGAAACAGGGGGCATTAGTACAGAAAGTGATCTCTGTGGGTATGCTTTCGGAGGGATGGGACGCAAAGACCGTGACGCATATAATGGGACTTCGCGCCTTCTCCAGCCAATTGCTGTGTGAACAGGTGGTTGGCCGCGGTCTGAGGAGGACCTCTTACGAAGTCGATTCGGAAACAGGCCTTTTTGAAGCCGAGTATGTCAATATCTTTGGGGTGCCTTTTACTTTCTTGCCGCACGAATCCAAGGACGGTCCTCCGCCGCCACCACCAAAACCAAAAACACGCATTGAACCGGTCATTGAGAAAAGCCAATTGGAAATAAGCTGGCCAAATGTCATTCGCATCGAGCATGTCTTTAAACCGGTGCTTACTCTGGACATGGATAAAGTGCCTCCCCTGGAGTTATCGGCCTATGACACTGCAACACTGGCAGAGCTTGCTCTCATGGTGGAAGGGAAGCCCGATGTGACCAGGATCTCTACTATTGACCTGGAGGATCTGGGACGAAAGTTCAGGATGCAGAAGATCATCTTTGAAACGGCAAGAGATGTCTTTGATCAAATGAAACCTGGTTGGAACGCGAGCAAGGAGTATTTGCTGGCCCAGTTGATACGGCTGGTAGAGGCGTTTATTGCATCTGATAGGATTCAAATACTGCCGCCGCTTTTTTGTCAGGATGATGTTAAGCGTCGCATTCTCTTGACGCTTAACATGAACAAAGTGGTCCAGCACATCTGGGAAGCCATTCGTTTTGAGAATTCAGAATCCATTGAACCTATATTTGATAGAGACTTTCCTATTCGTTCCACTGGGGATATGCAGGCGTGGTATACGGGAAGACCCTGTGAACACACCCGAAGATCTCATATCAATATGTGTGTTTTTGACAGTACCTGGGAGGCCAGTGAAGCCTTTGAATTGGATTACAACCCCCATGTTGAGGCATGGGTAAAAAATGATCACCTTGGCTTTGAAATTCTTTATGTCTTTGGGGGAGTAGTCAGAAAATACCGCCCCGATTTCATTATCCGGCTCAAGACCGGCGATCTTCTCATTCTGGAAACTAAAGGACAGGACACTCAGCGGGATAAGACAAAACGCAGGTTCTTGGATGAATGGGTGAAGGCCGTAAATGATCATGGCGGCTTTGGAAAGTGGGGGTGGGCAGTATCCAAGAACCCGGCAGATGTAAAAATGATAATCGGCGATCCTGCACAGTTGTGATTTCTCGATTTCTGAGCCGTGGGCTTTGAATGGCTGGCCGGAAAGATACCCACAGATCAGGGTATATCACACCAAGATGTCCGGGAAGAGAATGCCTCGATATCTTCTGAAATGTGGGTGTTGCGACGAGAAGCTGGAAATCTACTATAGGCTTTAAGATAATGATTTTGG
>JAUVJO010000126.1 GCA_030592345.1 Deltaproteobacteria bacterium | reverse complement strand
GGTCTTGTCTCCATGTCCTATTAACTGGAAGCTCTCTCCAGTGGACTCTTGTAGATGGGTTGAGGAAAAGGTTGTGAAAGACTACCCCCTTAAGGTGATAAAGGACACGACAGAGACTCGCAACTGAGCGTATTAAATGATTCTTCCCGGTTTTGCTCTCAGCCAAAAAGTCTTACCGGCTAACGGGCTAAACCGGCCAACGGGTTAACCGAGAGTTTACACAATGGCGATGACTAAGACCATATTTTCCGGCTTTGGAGGACAGGGGGTCCTGATGATGGGCTACGTCCTGGCAACGGCAGGAATGTATGAAGACAAGCACGTGACCTATCTGCCGTCATACGGGGCAGAGGTGCGTGGCGGAACAGCCAACTGCACCATCACGGTGAGCGATGAGCCGATTGCCTCTCCTGTAGCTTCTTTTCTGGATCTTGGCGTATTCATGAACACGCCTTCTCTGGTAAAGTTTGAGGCAAAAGTGAAGGCAGGCGGGACTATCTTTTTGAACAAGGATCTGGTGGACCTCAAACCGAAGCGGACTGATATAGAAATCGTGGCCGTACCGGCAAACGCCATTGCCGAAAGATTAGGCCTTGCCCGTAGCGCCAACATGGTTATGATCGGGGCCCTTGCTCAAAAGACCGGTCTGGTTTCCCTTAAAACTGTGATCAAAAGTATAAAAGAAATCTTTGCGACAAAGGGTTCTAAGGTCCACAAAATGAACACGTTGGCCCTCAAGGAAGGGGAAGCCTTTATAAAGGAACAATCTGGGTCCTAAACCCGGAAATGGGGGATGTTTGTCATGACCGTCAAGGAAATAGTCTTAGGAATCCAAAACAAACCCGGAGAACTTGCTCGCATTATCGGTCCCCTTAACGAAAATGACGTGAGGGTTCCCGGCTTCTGGGTAGGCGCTGACAACAAGAAGCCGACCCTCAGATTCATTGCGAGCGATCCGGAGGCAGCGGTATCGGTTTTAACCGGCCTAGGGCTAAAGGCCACAACCGCAGATGTGATTGCCGTCCAGGTCCCGGACCATCCAGGTGGACTAAACACAATCCTGACAATACTTCAGTCCGAAAAGATCAATATTCTCCATATCTATCCCTGCCTCGAAATCAACGATGCCGTGCTAATCCTTGAAGTAGACAAAACTGAGGAGGCCGTAAGGGCCTTAAAGAACAACTGGATCAATCTTTATGACGAGAGGCTCTACAATATGTAGTTGAGGGCTCACTCGGGCGTATCTAACAGTTGGGGGGAGACAACAACTTTTCCGCATCCTTCTGGAAAAAAAGTGAGCTAAAGTGCCTAAAGTGTCTAAAGTGCCCTAAAGTTAAGGACTTGAAGAAACAGTTTTATTACTCGTTTTGTCTTTCAACTTTAGGCACTTTTCCAGCAAGGACTTCTCTAAGACAAATGGATATCATCCTTAACTTTAGGCACTTTAGATCACTTTAGGCACTTTAGACACTTGCTTATGACGGCTCGGTACACGTTAAGCTTGCAAGGCAATAATCATGCTAAGAAAAACCAAAGTTGTGCAACAATAAACCATTCGTATGAAGATCCAATCATACCACTTTGGTCACATCGAGATTGACGGTAAGGCATACAAAAACGACGTCAAGTTGGTTGGCGACAAAGTCGTGCCGGACTGGTGGCGTTCAAGGGGTCACCTTGTTGAGCCGAAAGATGTGAAGGATCTGCTGGGTGCAGATGCTGAGGTTTGTATCTTTGGCACCGGTGCCTACGGGGCCATGCGGGTATCCTCTGCCGTGAAGTCTGCCTTTAAGGGCCGTGGGGTAAAGGTGGTGCTGGAGAAAACCGAATCGGCCTGTGACACCTACAACCGGCTCTCTAAAGAGGGCAAAAAGGTTGTCGCCGGCTTTCATCTGAGTTGCTGACGTAATAGTTCACCTATTAAGAAGGCATTTAGACAGGATTACAGGATAAACAAGAATTTTAACCACAGGAATACATTCAAGTATTTCGAGGATTTTAAAAATCGAATCTGACGCAGAAATTGCGGGAAATAGCCATTTATGGATGGACACTACCTAACGAACAGAGGTGATGCTGCTTAGGATATGTGTGTTGATTTACAAGATTAAATTAATCCGGTTTATCCTGTTAATCTTGTCAAAAAAATAGACGGCTGAACTTCTTCCTGCTGACTAAGGGATGGTCTTCATTTTCCCGATTGAAAGATCATGAAGGGGAATCAGGATATCGGCCATCTCTTTGATCTTTTGGGCACTATCGTAAGCCTCCCTGACATCAATGTGTACACCAGGTGCGATCGCCGGACCAGTGTCAGGAAAGTTCTTGTCGTTACAGCAAAACCCGGTGATAATGGCCTTGCCTTTTGCCGTATTGATGGCAACCGATTGACCACCAACCGTGTGCCCAGGACTAAAAATCACATCAATCCCATCAAGGATATTCACATCCCCCTCCACCTCTACCATATTGACGCCCTCTAGTACGTCCGGGTAGTACCTGTGGTCAATTGGGTGGGGGTTCCTGAAAAAATCCATTTCTGCCTTCTGCACGTACACCTTGGCATTCGTGCACTTGTAATCGTTTTCACAGTGATCATTGTGGAGGTGGGTGTGAATAATAATATCAATATCTTCAGGCTTAAGCCCAACAGTGGCAAGGGCGTCTTCAAATTCAAGGACTTCAAAACCGTATGTTTTCCCTACTTCATCGGGCACGACAAACTGCTCGAGCCCAGTGTCCACCAGGATATTCTTGTCACTTCCCTCAAGATAAAAGACATAGATGGGTATCCAGATCCTGGTCCCGTAATCACGAAGGTAGGTCATGATCCCCTGGTCCGTCTCATTGGCCCCCACAACGAGGGGATGAATGGTATATTCTTGCATAGAAAACCTCCTCCTGTTACGAGCACTTAGCATTTTTGTGCCAACACGACACGCCGAAACGATAGAAAATCAGAAGCACTAAATCAAGGGAAAAGTCAAACCGATTAGAAATGATTCTCGCTGATTATAACGGATTTTGGGGACCTTGGCATAGAGGTAATCCGAATGTGTGGAGATTCAAAGGGTATCGAATTTCAAATCGTGTAACTGTTTGAGTGTATTCGAGCGCGTTAAGAAAGAACAGTTTTTATAGGAAGACCGTCTTATTGTTTACCATAACCTGCCCAAAATACACCAGCACAAAAACGATTCGGGATGAGGCACAAGGTCCTTTACAGGGCGTTTCAGACGTGACAAAAATTGTACCTGGAAACAAAAACCATGCCTCTTGAATCACCTTACATAGAAGTAGCCGTGGCGCTCCCTGTTCCAAAGACTTTCACGTATGAAGTGCCAGAACCGCTTCGACCTTTGGCCATGAAGGGAAAGCGGGTACTGGTTCCTTTCAAGAACCTTCAGGCCACCGGCTACATCCTCGATATCCTTGACAGCACGGACCAGGAAGGTGTCAAGAAAATCTTAGACGTCCTGGATGACGTGCCCCTGTTTCCAGAGTCTATGATCCGATTTTTTCGTTGGATAGCAGACTATTATCTCTATCCCATTGGAGAGGTCATCAAGGGGGCACTCCCCGGGGGGCTCAACATCACCCATGTGAACAGCCTGCGTATTACTGAAAAAGGCCGGTCTGCCCTGTCAAATGAGCGCCTGGAAAGATTTGATCGCGCCTTGCTGCAATCCCTTGAAGGGCGAGGGTTGGTGGGCGTGCGCACACTCTCAAAGGACCTCAAAAAAGACATTTCTCCGATCATGATTCGCAGCCTGGAGCGGGCAGGCTGGATCATGAGGGAGCGAAAACTCAAACCGGGCAGAATCCGCCCTAAAAAGGATCTCTACGTAACGGCAGTGGAGGAAAGGCCGGCATCTGACCGGCTTTCCGAGGTTCGGCGCAACATTCTAACGGTCGTTGAAGGCCATGGCGAGATATCCTTGAGGGCCTTAAGAGCTGAAGTCCGGACAGCCGGACAGCACGTCAAAAAAATGGCTGCCGATGGGTTCCTGGATGTAGTGGAGCGAGATGTCTACCGGGATCCGTTTGGTGAGGCGATTGAACCAGACTCAAATCCGCCGATCCTGACCGAGGAACAGAATTCAGTCGTAACCTCTGTGCTGAATGGGCTCGGCAGGGGTTATCAAACTTACCTTCTATACGGTATTACGGGAAGTGGCAAGACAGAGGTCTACATGCGAGCAGTGGCAGCAGCTCTGGACAGCGGGCACCAGGCCCTGGTGCTGGTTCCGGAGCTTGCCTTGATTTCGCAGACAGAGAAACTCTTTCGTGCCCGTTTCGGAGATTGCATTGCCCTGCTCCACAGTGGGTTGAGCCAGGGGGAACGTTTTGACCAGTGGATGCGCATCATACGCAACGAGGCAAAGGTGGCTATTGGCGCCCGCTCTGCCATCTTTGCGCCATTTGATCGTTTGGGCCTGATCATCGTGGACGAGGAACACGATGCCTCGTACAAGCAGGATAACAAACTACGGTATAATGCACGAGACCTGGCTGTGGTCCGGGCCAGGTTTCAAGGCTCTCTGGCCCTGCTTGGATCTGCAACACCATCCGTTCAGTCATATCACAATGTGCAGGCAAAAAAATATGAGGGTCTCAATCTATGGAAACGGATCGAAGATCGGGACCTTCCTGAAGTCACTCTTGTAGACTTACGGGAAACAAAGGGGACCCGCCGCGTCAAGCCTTTCATAACAGAGGTACTCAAGGAAGCGATTGCCCGGACCCTGGGACGCGGAGAGCAGGTCCTCCTGTTTCTAAACCGCCGCGGGTTTGCCAATTTCCCCGCCTGCACTCGTTGCGGAGAGCCTGTGCGATGCAAGAATTGTGACGTGACCATGACGCTCCATCAGGGGGCGAATGCATTCAGGTGCCACTACTGCGGCTATAGTTGCGCTCGGACAGTCGGGTGCCGGGTCTGTGGCAACCCAAATATCAAGCTACTTGGTCTTGGCACGGAAAGGGTAGAGGCCAAGGTCAAGTCAATCTTTCCGGAAGCTTGCGTTGCTCGGATGGATCGGGACACAACGATCCGAAAAGGGGCACTGCTAAAGACCCTAAGAGACCTCAGGGAAGGGACCATCGATATCCTTGTAGGGACCCAGATGGTGGCAAAAGGACACCACTATCCGAACATTACACTTGTGGGGATCATATGCGCTGACCTGTCACTGAACTTTCCGGACTTTCGGGCAGGAGAGCGAACCTTTCAGCTCTTGGCTCAAGTAGCGGGCCGTGCAGGCCGTGGGAAACGACCCGGCCGCGTGATCTTGCAGACCTTTAACCCTGAGCACTTCTGTATTCTCACGGCAAAGGATCAGAACTACACGGCCTTTTACGAGCACGAGATCGGCTTCCGAAGGGACCTCCGGTATCCCCCGTATGCCCGCCTCGTACAGATACTCATTGCTGGAAAGGACAAGGACCAAACAGCCCGGTATGCTCAGGCATTAGGAGAAATCTGTCGTACCCTTAGATCGGAAAACAAGACTTATCAAAAGGAGATCGAACTCCTGGGCCCTGTTGCCGCGCCCTTGGCCCGGCTAAAGAAACAATACCGATGGCAGCTCTTGCTCAAAGGGCTGAACGTGGGACCTTTACACGCCTTTGCCAGGGCGATCAAGGCAAGGGCGGACCGGGAAACCTGGAAAGCCGGCGTGAAAGTGATCGTTGATGTGGACCCTATGGACATGTTGTGAGGGAAAGGGAATGCTATAGAGCGTATCTAAGAGTTGCGGGGAGACAACAACTCTTCCGCATCCTTCTGGAAAAAAAAGTGAGCTAAAGTGCCTAAAGTGTCTAAAGTGCCCTAAAGTTAAGGAGTTGAAGAAACGGTTTTTTATTAAAAAAAAGCGAGTCCCGCCCTTAGCGGGATTAAGCAGTGCGTCTCCGGGTCAACATATTAAAAATAGGCAGAATACCTTAACTTTAGGCACTTTAGCTCACTTTAGTTCACTTTAGGCACTGAATGTACTCCACAAATACGGCGCAAGTGATTTCAAGAGGATGTATCCCCCAAGAGTTCTGGAGGCGCCAAATGCTATAGTTCATTGTCGGGAAGGGTCTGCGGCGGTGATTGCTTGACAGCAATTATAATATCACCTACAGGTGTACGGATAAAATGCATTCCCCCGATGTAGTATTTAAAGGAGAACCAAACACATGTTCCTTGACAAAGTCGGGCACCTGCCCGGCAGTGCTGAGCCCATGCGAAGTGAAGTGTGGGAAATGTTCAACCGGATTGCTCGACGCTACGATTTCATAAACCGAATGCTCTCGTTTGGCACGGACGTTTCGTGGCGCAGGAAGATGGCACTGTTTCTTCCTCCTTACCACGATCAACATATACTGGACATTGCCACTGGTACGGCTGACCAGCTCCTTTTTCTTTTTGACAAAACAGACAAGGCAAAATCCGGCGTCGGGATGGACCTGGCTGAAAACATGCTCGAGATCGCTCGGGAGAAGATTGAAAAGCGCGGCCTTTCTGAGGTTATCAGCCTCAGAGTCGGTGATGCCATGGATATCCCGGCAGATGACAAGGCATTCGACGCGGTTACGATCTCATTTGGTATACGTAACATGACAGATGTAACCAAGGCGCTTCGGGAAATGTACCGGGTGCTAAAGCCAGGCGGGCGCGTGCTCGTCCTGGAGTTTTCGCTTCCGCAGAACCGGTTGATTCGCGCAGTATATCTTTTCTACCTGCGACACATCTTGCCGCGCCTTGGGGCGCTGGTGTCCGGAGACTTTTACGCCTACAGGTACTTGAACGAAACCATTGAGACATTTCCCTATGGTGATGCCTTTTGCGATCTATTAAAGGATGCAGGTTTTGCAGCCGTGCATGCGCATCCGCTCACACTCGGAGTGGCAATGATATATCAAGGTGAAAGACCAGCGTAGGCAGGGAGGACTCTGCTATTAAATCGTTATTAAAAAATCAGACAGGATTTACTGGATGATCAGGATATTATATTTTTTGCCTTTCCGGAAGAAAGGCAAAAATTGTTATCCCTCTTCGAGGGAACGGCCGTCGTTAATTAGACAGGATCAACAGGATGAACAGGATAGTTGTCTTTTCTGCCTTTCCAAAAGAAAGGCAGAAACAAGAAATCCGTTAAATCCTGTGAATCCTGTCTGGTAAAGAAACATGGTTTTTTTCTGCCGAAGGCGGATCATGTTTTCTCTCTTCGGTCCGGGAAGAGAGAAATACAAGAGCAAATCCCAAAAATCCTGCCTGCCCCGTGGAATGCGAAGCTTATTCCTCTGGGGTTGATCCTGTCTGACAATACTCCTTCTACTGGTAGTTCTGATTGCTCATGACAATGATGACTGCTCACAGACATGTTAGCGTAAGAGAAACAGACCGTATCAAAGAGGCGATTATGGCCCAACTGATTCGGAATCCAAAGGAGACCGGGCGGCGCGGCGGCCAGCCGGTCATCGTGCGTGCCGAAGTACTGGTGGAAGGTTTGGACGCTTTGTCCTGGCTTTGTGCTCAACGTGCTGGCTCCAGAGGCTACTGGTCAGACCGGGAAAATCGTTTCGAGCTTGCCGGTGTGGGCCGTGCCGATGTCATTACCGGCGATTCCGGTGTGGGCTATCACATGCTAATGGGCATGCTCCATGATCGCATTAGAAGGGCACACGGGACAGTACGTTATTTGGGCGGGTTGCGTTTTTCCATGGATGGTTTGAAAGAAAGCGCATGGGACCATTTCAAGGCTTACCGGTTTATCCTTCCCCGCTTTGAAGTAGTCAAGCAAAACGGCACTACGACCTTTGCCTGCAATATGCTCACAAGTGATGACCTGAAAGCCGTAGAGGCAGGCCTCTCGACCCTGGCGTTTCCGGAAACAGAGCCAAATATCAGGCTGCCTGCGCCAATGGCAAGGCATGACCACCCTAATCAAGATGGATGGCGTGCCAATGTTGAGGCCGCATTGGACTCGTTTGAGCCGGGCAAATACGAAAAAGTGGTGCTGGCTCGCAAAGCCACCTTTGAATTTAACGAACCCTTGAATGCAGCATTTCTGCTGCGCTCTCTTAAGCAAAACACGTCACAGTGCTTCCATTTCTGTTTTCAGCCTGCTTCAGGGGCAGCCTTTGTCGGAGCCTCCCCTGAGAGGCTTTATCGGCGTGAACTGGATTTCATCCGAACAGAAGCGATTGCAGGCAGCAGGCCCCGCGGACTATCCCACGACCAGGACCAGGCGTTTTCGCACGAATTGATCACCAGTGAAAAAGACCTGCGCGAACACGCATATGTTGTGCAATATATTCATGAAGCCCTCACGGATTTGTGCAGTGTGTCCGAGGCAAACGCAAAACCTTCTCTCCTGAAATTAACCCGATGTCAACATCTGCTTACGACCTTCAGGGGCCACCTGCGCCGGGATGTGAAGGACGCCGATCTTCTGGAGCGTCTTCATCCCACCCCTGCCGTAGGTGGCTGGC
>JAUVJO010000209.1 GCA_030592345.1 Deltaproteobacteria bacterium | reverse complement strand
CGTTCGTTTCCGTAACGTAATTGAATCCCACCATATGATAGTTGTGATTTGTTATACCCTGCCGTGACCCTCACCGTTGCCAAGCGAAAAGAGGCCAATGCCATTACAGTGGCAGAAAGGATCTTGCGCCGGGCGGAAGAGAGCGGCGTGGTGGTAATTCTTGAAAACGTGTTGTATTTCTGTCATAAATTGCTCCTTGATGATTCCCTGGCTATATGAAAGGCGGTGACTAAAAAAGCAACGGGACCCATCTCCATTTGTTTACGTTCCAGGATCGCAACGTAATCCCATCCTTCCAACCAGACATATAGATTTTCAGATAATTGATTTCACAAGGCCAGAGGGAGAAATCCGAGTAAGGCGTACATGCGGGTACGTCGTCGAGGATTTCGACCGATAACGCAGTGAAATCAATTATCTGAAAATCTATATGTTCGCAACCGGTTCTTCACCTCTCGGTGATTCAATACCTTCACTGTAGTCAGGCTTTCCGATCCTGCGCCAACCCATAGGTTTGCCGACAAGCTTTTTCTCGCCATGGGTGAATTTGTGGTCTGCATAACGAAGAAAGATCAGGCTCCAGAACAGGAACGGAATATTCCGACGCCTTCAGCTTCGAATTAGCCCTCAGCTCGTCTGCCGCATCCCACAGACACTTTTCAATCTCGTTATTCGCTGCCATCCTTATGAACCTTTATTCCCATCTTAAGCTTTACGAGGTACAGAAAGTTACTAAGAAGATATCAAAAAAACGCTTTTACTGTCAATGAGTTAGCATGATAGGACTGAGGTCTCACTCTCTTGACATATTGACATCATTCCATTATATGTTTTTAACCGTTTTATTATAGGTTTTCAGCTAATTAAACGTCTCGGAAATTCTACAACTGTTCGTGATTATTTATGTTTCAGTGGCTGTTTTCCGTGCCGTTGATCTGGAATGATGGCGCCCGCCCTGCCCGCCCTGGCGCGTGGTTTGTCGCTATTATCAAACTAGCCAATCCCGGTCTGGGCCAGGGGCGCGACGTGCTTAACTTAATTTACTGAGCCTATAATCCCGGTCGGGCCAGGGAATAATGGAACAATGGAATGTTGTGGATAAAAGGTCGAAAAGAATCATTTCTAATTTGTTTTAATTCCTCTTAACCCAATATTCCACCATTAGCGCTATGCTTCACTTCGTGTCCAATATTCCATTATTCCAATTGGGGTGAAGCGCCTAAGTTCTATTAAGGAACAAGTCATGAAGAGCTTACTCTATTGTGTTTTGTTTTCGATGATTTTGAGCCAGACAGCCATGGCAGACGATACAAAGGTGGCCGAAGAATTGTTGAAGGGCAAGATTAACGCTGTGATTTTAGTCTTGGAGAAAAAGGAACTTGAGCAGCAGACACAGAAGAAAGAAATCATCAAGATCGTTATGCCGATCTTTGATTTTTCGCTAATGGCCAAGCTGGCTTTGGGGAAAAAATACTGGCCTGGCCTGACAAAAGAGCAAAAACAAAGATTTTCCGAACTTTTTATCAAACTTCTGAAAGACTCTTATTCCGAAAAAATACTTCTTTATACAGACGAAAAGATCCATTTTGAAACGCCTGTTCAGGTCAAAAAAAAGGTCCACGTCCCAACTGTTCTAAACTCGAAGAACAACAATATATCCATGCTGTACAAGCTCTATAAGTCAAAGAACAGTTGGCGGGTTTATGACATAGAGGTCCAGGGGGTGAGCCTGATCTCGACCTACAGATCGCAGTTTGACGAGGTCCTGCGCACCGGGACTATTGACGACCTTCTGCTGAAATTGGAAAAACCGAAGAATAAGTAAACCGTTTTTTGCCTTTCCGCCGACGTATAGACTTTAAGATAATGATTTTGGGTAACCGTTCACGGGTTCAGAGTTCATCGTTCAGGGTTATCCTTCTTTTGCTGACCTTGCTCGTAGGCTAGTCCCGCCCTAAGCGGGAATGAAACCACTAATGATTGCGCGTCCTGTCAGAGCCCCCTAACAGGGTAAAGGTGCGTCCAGCATGATCATATACACATCCTGAAACTCAACGGTTCATTTTTTCGGTGAACCCTGAACCCTGAACCTGTGAACGCTTACTGAAAGTCTATAGCAAGCCATCAAAATGAGACAACCTTATTCACTGCCAACACGTCTTTTTGACAAGGTCATCCTTGAGCATCCTCGGCTGGTCATTGTCTGCTTTCTGGTAGTCGTTTCTTTTCTTGGCTATAAGGCAATGGATTTCAAACTCGACGCATCAGCGGAAACACTCCTTCTCGAGCACGACAAAGACCTGCGCTACTCACGACTTATCAACTCACGCTATGGGCAGCATGACTATTTGTTTCTCACATATGTTCCCAAGGGCGACCTGTTTTCAGATAAGACGTTGAAAAAATTGACCCAACTGCGGGATGAATTGAGGCAGCTTGAACGTGTGTCATCCGTGGTCTCAATACTTGACGTCCCTCTACTGGAAAGCCCGCCTGTGCCTATCAAGGAACTGGCTGGCAATGTCCGGAGCCTTGAATCGCCAACTGTTGACAAAAAACTGGCCAGGATCGAGATCACAGAGAGCCCCATTTACCAGAACCTGTTGATAAGCCCGGATCTTAAGACCACTGCACTTCTGATAAACTTCCCGGTCGATGAAACCTATCACGACTTGCTTGCCCGTCGCAACCGGTTTCGGGAAAAACGAGCCAATAATCAGCTCTCACCAGCAGAGCTTGCAGAATCCAAAGAAGTCACCGAGCTGTTCCAGGCGCATCGGGACAAGATGAAAAACGACTGGCACCAGGATATTGCTGCAATCCGCGCGATTATGGAAAACTACCGTGGGGATGCCGATCTCTTTCTGGGTGGCATCAGCATGATCGCAGACGACATGATCAGCTTTATCAAAAGCGATTTGAAGATATTCGGTCTAGGGATATTCATTTTTCTGATCATCACGTTGGGAGTTATTTTTAAGAAGATACGATGGATCTTGTTGCCGATGCTGTGCTGTGCTTTTTCCGCAATTTCCATGATGGGCCTGCTGGGATTGTTTGGCTGGGAAGTCACGGTCATCTCCTCTAATTTCATATCATTGCAGCTTATCATCACCATGGCCATAACGATCCATCTAATAGTGCGGTACCGGGAACTTCTGCGTGACAACCCTGAAACCAGTCAGCGAAAACTTGTACTCGACACGGTGCGCTTTAAGCTAAGACCCTGTCTATATGCCGGGCTTACTACTATTGCCGGGTTTGGTTCACTGCTGCTGTGTGATATCCTGCCCGTCATAACTTTTGGCTGGATGATGATTGCCGGTATTATTGTCTCTTTATTTGTGACATTTCTACTTTTTCCTGCTGGGGTGATGCTGCTTGGCAAAGGGGGCGCGCAGGCCGGTTCTGGCTCACGATTCTCATTGACATCGATTTTAGCCAGATTCACCGAAGCCCACGGCGTTATGATAATCGTAATAAGTTGCATCGCCTTTATTGTCGGTGCCGTCGGGATCTCCAGGCTGGAAGTTGAAAACTGCTTTATTGATTACTTTAAACACACGACCGAGATCTATCAAGGCATGAAGGTAGTTGATCAAGAGATGGGCGGTACCACCCCTCTGGATGTTGTTATCGAAATTGACAGCCCCGCAGCATCTGCACCGATGGCTGCATCCGCAACAGATACGCAGGACGCTGATGAATTTGCCGAGTTTGATGAATTTGATGAAGCAGAACAGGATGATAAATACTGGTTTACATCTGATAAAATGGCGCGAGTCGTGAGAATCCACGATTATCTGAATAGCCTGCCGGAAACGGGTAAGGTCCTGTCTTTGGGAACAATGATGATAATCGCTGAAAAGCTCAACAAAGGCGAGCAGTTGGATAATTTCAAGCTGGCATTGCTGTATAGTGAATTACCTGACGAATTCAAAAGTATAGTGGTCACTCCTTATGTGTCCGTGGAGCATGACGAGGCCCGTTTCTCAATCCGTGTGATAGATTCCGAGAAATCATTGAAACGAAACGAGTTACTGAAAAGGATCCGACATGACCTGATAAGCAAACTCGGCTTAAAGGAAGAACACGTGCACTTGACCGGAATGCTGGTGCTGTACAACAATATGTTGCAGAGCCTGTTCGATTCACAAATCCTGACTCTGGGAATAACACTGCTGGCGCTGATGTGCATGTTCCTTATCCTCTTCAGATCTTTGAAAATAGCATTGATCGCCATTTGTCCCAACCTGCTTTCGATTGGAGTAGTCCTTGGCGCAATGGGCTGGCTGAACATTCCGCTTGACATGATGACAATTACTATAGCTGCAATCAGTGTCGGAATTGCCGTCGATGACACGATTCACTATATCCATAGATTCATACGTGAGTTTAAGGTCGATCGGAACTATATTAAGACAGTTCGTCGCTGTCACGAAAGTATCGGTTATGCGATGTATTATACATCCGTGACGATCATTATGGGCTTTTCAATCCTGGCCCTGTCCAATTTCATCCCCACGATCTATTTCGGTTTACTGACAGGACTAGCAATGCTGATCGCCCTGGTTGCCGCCTTGACACTCTTGCCGGAACTGCTGGTCTTATTCAAACCGCTTGGGCCTGGAGTCGTTGATGGAAAAAATGGATAAAGAATAATGAAAAACCGATTGGAATATATTCTATTCATATTTGCACTTGCTTTTTTTCTGTTATCCGGGTGCGCCCACGATAGAAAAAAGGGTTCTACTCCGCATTTTGATCCGACAGCAGTATCACCGGTTTCCCAAGATCAGGACATATCTTTATCGAAAGAGACTCCTTCGGATCTTGAAATGAATGACGAATTCTTTGATGAGTTTGAGGAAGAATACAAAGGGAGGTCAGGCCGGGTGGCAGATCCTCTATCACCCTGGAACCGGGCCATGTTTCACTTCAATGACAAATTCTATTTCTGGTTGTTAAAGCCGGTTTCAAAAGGGTACAAAGCAATAGTCCCCGAGGTTGTCAGAATCGGCGTGAGTAATTTCTTTTGCAACCTCGGCACACCGATCAGGTTGACAAGCTGTTTGCTTCAGGGCAAGATGAAAGCGACCGGAACCGAACTTGTCCGTTTCTTGATGAATAGCACCGTTGGAGTCCTCGGTTTTGGCGATCCTGCCCAAAAATGCCTCAAGCTCGATATCACGGATGAAGACCTGGGCCAGACCCTTGGTGTCTACGGGATCGGTAACGGGTTCTATGTGGTATGGCCTTTACTGGGCCCCTCTACTCTGCGTGATTCCGTGGGGATGGTCGGTGACTGGTTTTTGGATCCGGTTTTGTATGTGGAGCCTTTTGGGGCCAAACTGGGAATTCTTTCTTATGAAAAGGTGAACGAAACCTCTTTTAGGATCGGCGATTACGAGTCTATTAGAGACGCTGCTATTGAACCCTACGAAGCATTCCGTGATGCCTATATCCAGTACAGAAAAACCAAGGTGGAAAAGTAACCCCTTGGGTAAGAGTACCAGTTGGGCGTATCTAACAGTTGGGGGGAGACAACAACTTTTCCGCATCCTTCTGGAAGAAAGAAAGTGAGCTAAAGAGCCTAAAGTGTCTAAAGTGCCCTAAAGTTAAGGACTTGAAAAAACAATTTTATTATTGAAAGAAAGTGAGTCCCGCCTTTAGCGGGATTAAGCAGTGCGCCTTAGACTCAACATATTAAAAATAGGCAGAATACCTTAATCCCGCTAAAAGCGGGACTCACTTTAGTTCACTTTAGGCACTGAATGTACTCCACAAATGCGGCGCAAGTCGTTTCAAGAGCATGCATCCCCCAAGAGTTCTTTCTTGACAAGGCGGCAATTAGTACATATAAGGCTTGGTCTCTATAAAATTGGCACATTGTAGATCCCCCATATGTTTATACCTCGAAATGAGGGGATTTTTTAGTTGGGGAAAAACAGTAGCATGAAAAACGACATTCACAAAGTGAGAAACATCGGCATCAGTGCACATATTGATGCGGGCAAGACCACGCTTACCGAGCGGATACTCTACTATACCAGGCGAATACATGCCATCCACGACGTGAAAGGAAAAGACGGTATCGGCG
>JAUVJO010000164.1 GCA_030592345.1 Deltaproteobacteria bacterium | reverse complement strand
TCTCAACGGGGACGGCGAGGTGAATCTGGCCGATGCCATTCTGTCGCTGCAGGTGCTCTCAGGGAACAGCCCTGCCGGCATCCGGTCTGATTATGTCTCTTCTGGCGCTGATGTGAATGGAGATAATAAGATTGGATTGGAAGAGATTCTCTTTATATTGCAGAAAGTTTCTTCATTACGCAATTTGCTTCCCCGGCAGATATACCCGGTAAACGGGGCCACACACGTTGACCCGGACTATATTATGCTTCTATGGTTTGCCCCTTCTTCGGACATTCACTGCAAGTATGATGTTCAAATTTCTACCCGCTCTGACTTCAATACAATAGTCGAGGAAGAGAATGACACTTTTAACAAATGGCTTTTGCCTTTCGGGATTCAAAGGAACCACACATATTGGTGGCGTGTGCGCGTTTCCGCTACCTACGATGGGTCCAGTTGGGTTTCAGACGTGTCCGACTGGGTAACGGAATCTTTTTCTACTGACCCTGTAATTAACGCAAATGGCCCGGACGACCTGACTTTTGAAAAAAGGTTAGTCTTGACAACAGGCGATGGGCCTACATGTCTAGTTGCCGCTGATTTTGACGCTGATGGAAAGACTGACCTGGCAACCGCCGACAAAGATAGCAAGAAAATATCCATATTCAGAAACACGTCCAGCGGCACTGGCAATCTGTATTTTGCCGGCAGTGTCAGCCTAGAGGTTCCTGACCCTAATGCTTGGGATAGGTATACATCGCATCTGATCGTCCCGGGTGATTTTGACTGTGATGGAAAAATCGATATTGCCGCTGGCTTGCATTCCTCTGCGGACGCTTATATTTCCATTTTTCTAAACACATCAAGCGGGCCGGGCAATATTTCATTTACCGATAGTGGTTGTTATTATGATTGTGGTGTGTACATGAGTGTCAAGGATATTGGGGTGGGTGATTTTGATGGAGACGGCAAACTTGACCTTGTTAATGCCACCGGGAACTATAGGATTTTCATCCGCAGGAATAGCTCAAGCTGTCCTGGTAGTATTTCTTTTGAGGATCACAGGGAATTTTCTATGCAGGGGCTTACCTGGACTAGAAGTTTGGCTGTCAACGATTTCGATAAAGATGGTCGTGTGGATTTTACGTTTACGAACGGAAACGCTAACCTTCCAGAAACAAAAGGGGGCGTGTGGCGGAACACATACGGGGGAATGGGAGATATTTCTTTCTCCCATTCTTGCGAACTCGTTGCTGTTGTAGACGGTAGATTCCCTGACAGCATTGTCGCCGCTGACTTTGACATTGACGGCAGTGTGGATGTAGCGGCTCTGTCCGGTGGCATTGATACTGTTTTTTTGTTCCGTAACACGACTGCTGCAGTGGGCGAAATATCTTTTTCTCTTGATGCGGAAAGCTTGTCCACCAACAGTTATCCGACAGATGTTGTTGCCGCGGATTTTAATGGTGATGGCAAAATCGACATCGCCACCGCGGACCAATACAGTAATAAGATTTCGGTGTTTCGGAATCAATCCGGCAGGGGTGTTTTCTTTTTTCCTGGCGACAGGATCAGTTTTGATACGGGAGACGGCCCGAATTCCATTGTTGCGGCTGATTTTGACGGCGATGGGCTACCGGACTTAGCCACCTGTGACAGGGACAGCAACGAGGTTTCCGTGTTCAGAAATTCCTATTAATTTGAAGATTGTGAATGGTAGAAACGGTCATGCATTTATGCATTTGGGGGTGGCGCCAAAATAAGGTTACACGTTACAGCTTGAATGATTCCACCGAAAACGCATGGCCGTCCCTCTAATTCTAATTTTTCTCAACAGCGAACTATGAAAGACTCCTCTGGCTTTGTGCTTAATCAGACATTTAGCTCCGAATAGACACAAAAACCGCATGAGAGCGGCAGAGAAAGGAGGTGAAAAACAGTTAAGGAACAACTCCAGGCTCTCAGAGTGGGGCCTGATCGTTATGACACCGCTATTGTTGACGGTAGGAATGGTGGTACTTCGTAGATGGCGTAGGTCTGTGACGGCATGCCCACCGCCTGGGTTCGTTGTTTTTCGTGAGGCGAAAATTGTAAGGAGGTTGCAAGGAGCAGGTCTCAATATTTCAGAGGGCTCCATTTTAACCCACATGTCTGACATCCAGGCGATTAGTCTTTGTTCAGAGCACATGTGGAGCTATCCGGACGAAATGGAGGGACATCGCATCGCTTTTCAAAATCGCAGTTACACGAGGCAGAGGATTGGTTGGAAGAATCTCTTGTGATTATGAGCATCAGTAGAGATAAATTACTTCAGCTTTTTTGTCACCGTTTTGTAGCATGCTAACTCCGGCAGGGGAAAGGAAGGATTGACATGAAAAAACTTGCAATTTGTTTTAGATGTTATGTTTTTTTCATTTTTATGCTGGTGTCATTTCCATTACATTGTACGACCGCATTCGGAGCTGATTATCTTGCCGTAGTCTTGGACCGCACGGGTTCCATGCAAGCGATACGGGCGAACGGCCATACTCGCTGCGAAGATGCGCTAGCTTACGCGAAGAGCGACTTGAATGCCTTCTTTGCCAGATGCCCGACAGGCTTGGCCAAAGTATGGTCGTTTAGGATTCCCCCCGGTATCCAAGATTTGACAGGTGGATATGTAAACCAGGCTGCCGCCATGGCGGCCATGAATGGTCTTAGTCCCACAGGTTGCACAGGCATGACACCTCTGGCCGATGCAATTTGTACGGCGGCAGATGATTTTCCAGGGGGTCTTAACTACAGGGAAATGGCCCTCAGCACTGACGGGGGAGAAAATAGCAGTGTGTGCCAATGTAGCGGACCCCATAGTCAATCAGGGCCACCTCCGCCAGGCAATTACGATGCCGGTTCCTGGCAAAAGAAGGCATGGGATACATGTCTGAACAATGTGGTGGTAAATGCCAGAGATTGGTTCGATCCAGGTGGTGAGAGGGGCGTTGACGTCGAGACGGGCGAGACCCGCGGCAGAGGGGACGTAAGCGACAGGGTATTTTTTGAGGATGTGGCAGACTCCACGGGAGGAGAATACATACCCATGCCTGACGACCATCAGGGCGTCCCGACTCTCTCCGAATGGGGCATGATCATTTTCACCACTTTGATCATAGGAATTGGGGCGATGACTTTAGTTAGGAGAAGGATGGCGTAAGGTACAGGCGGTCCCCCGTTTTGATAAAACTATGCCAAAAACAACCAGGGCTGAACGCCGCAGGGAAAAATTAAAAGGGGTTGATAAGATTCCTTTAAGCCAAAAGATAAGGCCCTTTTTGTCTTTCAAGCATCCTGTAACCCGCTTCTGTTTACTCTTTCTGGGGCTGCTTGTGTTGTTTTCCATCCTGTTATACCAGGAGCCGACCAGGCAGCATTTCAGCCGTCCGGTCACCGCCATCATCGCTTCCCAGGCCGCCTGGATTCTCAAGGCATTGGGAATGAAGGTTTATGCCAGTGGAGTAGCAATTAGCGGTGAGGGCTTCGGGGTGCAGATTATGGGAAATTGCAATGCGATTTTCGAAACGGCGCTATTTCTTTCTGCCATCATAGCCTTCCCTGCTTCAGTAAAACATAAATTGGTTGGTGGCCTTCTCGGCGCCGGTTTTATCTACGCCCTCAATCTTTTGCGTGTAGTCCTTCTTTTCCTGGTCGGTGTATATACTCCGCAGTATTTCGAGGAAGGACATATTTATGTCTCACAGAGCATCTTTATTATCGTGGTGGCCATTTTTTGGCTACTCTGGGTCGGAAAATCGGTCAGGGTTGTCCCTGTCCAGTGATATATTAGATTTTGTCGCCAGGTTCTTTGTTTTCTATATCTGCGTTCTGATCCTATGCTTTTTTGTCCATTCACATTACCAAGCAATTGTCTGGGTTTTTTCAGTAAAAGCCAGCCAGTTTTTCGGCCTGATACCTGTTCACAATCCACAAATAATCAATGGTGAACCCGCTTGCTGGTTAAAGCACTATATTTTTTATTTTACGTATGGCAAGGCGATTATGTCCACCATTTTCATCACTATTCCGTTGCTACTTTCTTCATCAGGTATCTCCTTGTTGAACAGGGCAAAAATGATATCAATAGGGTTTTGCCTCTTGTTTCTTTTCCACATGTTTTACGTGTTTGTTGATATTCATAGCGCATTTTACCGGCAGGGTTCCCTTTGGGTTCAGCAAGGGATAAGAATGCACGAAATAATCAGCTACACTCCGGCAAAAAATACGCTGTTTAGCTGGCTGATCTTTTTCTTCAATACCATTCTCAAATTCCCGGTGGCAGTGGGGATCTGGATCGGTTTGGTCAGTTATTACAAGAAATCCGATGGGCAGCACTGGATAAGAAGACTATTTTAGCGGATGTTGGAATGCCTGAGTTGTTAATATTCGAATACAAGCTCCTTCGTTCTTCTATTTCTGAAATGCATACAACACTTGAGAGATGGGGTAGAATTATGCTTCCCCTTTCGGCTGCTATTCTGGTTGTAGCGGTCAATTATATAGAGACTCTTCCTACCATTGCGGTGATTTTTCTCATTTTCCTTTCTGGTGCTACTATAGCAATATGGCGACTGACTGGATATTACACAGCGCATGGCCGTATGAATATGGTAGAAAGATTGCAGTATCTCGCAAAGAAGATTTCGCCAGTCGAAGCCCAGGAAATATTTGACCAACAAGCAATAGAATCGCTTCACTCACCGCGAGGCTTTTTGCGGTTTCTTTCCTACAAGCGATTATTTGATATCTTCGGTTTATTACATATAGCCACGGGTATCGCAATCATTATTGTCAAGTTTACGTACTTTGATGTATGACCATAACCTAACAGCGTGAGGAGCAAGGGGGAGTAGCAGCAAAAGGTACGTTGGGGGCTCAGACGGGGACGTTCCGATGGGCTCAGGCGCGGACGGTCATGCTTACGACGTAAAGAAGCAGGTGCTTCTCTGATCTAAGGCCAAGTAAAGGGTAGATTATGGTTGTTTATGCGTTGATAACAATGGGTTGGCTTGAGCCTTCTGATTCATGTTGGGTTTCGTTCCTCAACCCAACCTGCAAGGAGCCATCGGGGGACGATTTTGGGAAGGATTTCAACGCGAAACCCAACAAAATGGCTGCGCGAAGCTTTCAGACATGTTATGGAAAAACATCGTTTTACGATTGATGCTTTTGTCCTGTTGCCGGGCCATCTGCATTGCATGTGGAGGGAAGGGAATGTCCATTTGTAAGTCAGTTGACAGCTTATTATGTTGATGATATGGTTTTCTTGTATCGGGATCAGCCGGGTGAATGCATCGAGCGCAGTGCACCGCTACTCAAAAGGCTGAAAGGAATAATGCTGAAGCCAGAATTTACTGAACATGACAGATTGTTAGCTCAGTTGGTTGGGTTGAGGCCTACGCCTCGGAGAGAACCAAACCCAACAATATACTGGCCGAAACGAAGATCAAAACGCATCGGAATAGTTACTATGCGATGCAGGCGTGCACGAACGAAAGGTGGTACGTATTTTTTTCTGCATTGTATAACGAAAATGACAGATAAGTAGGCGCATGAGATTGTGAATATGGGGTGAGAAAATGCAAAAGCTATTTGAAAAAAGGGAATTGGAGAAGCAAGGGTATTTAGTTTCTGTTAGGGGGTTTATCACAGTTCTGGAGCCGAACAATCTGACCGAGCAGACCTCTGGAATTATTGCATTTGGCAGAAGAGAACTGGATGTGGATAAAGAAATTGGCGAAATGGTTGAAAATAGGGTCTTACCCGAGGTCTCGTAATGTTGGACATAGCAGAAGGAGAAATGGTGTACATAGATTCATCTATCTGGATTATACACCATAGTAAGGACTTAGCATTTAAGAAGGAATGCACAGAATTCCTACGATTAGTTGAACTTGGAAAGCACAAAGCATTTATATCAAGCTTAGTAGTAGATGAGGTAACCTACATTTTATTAAAGCAAAAAGCATCAGAATTATTAGGTGAAGAAAGACATTACAAGGTATTAAAGGAGTTAAAGAAGGACGAAGATTTATTTTTGCGGTGCTGGAAGACTGCTCAATTGCATGTTAATTACGTTCTCGCCTTAAAGGAAAAAGGGGTTCTAAGAATTATAACTCAAATGCCTGACTTGGAAATGTTTTCATCGGCAATAGACAAATATCGCCTTCTGCCAAGAAATGCAACACATCTGACTATAATATTGTCCTTGAATATTCCAAATATTGCTACCACGGACCGCGATTTTGATAAAATCAAAGAGATCAGGGTGTGGCAACCATAATTGAAGGCATCGCAATTTCTACAGCAGGTTGAAATCACAAGCTATTTAATGTGTCGTTAATGGACACGAAGTGCATCATTTCAGGCCGTAAGGCCTACGCCTCGGAGAGCGCAACCGTTGCGCTTATGATGTACAAACCGAGTAGCCTGGGTTGAGGCACGAAACCCAACAACCCCGATACTGCACGAAAATAGTCACTATGCGATACAGGCGTGCACGAATGAAAGGCGGTACGTATTTTTTTCTGCATTGCATGTGGATCTTGCCTGCTGGAAAGTTCGATTTTTCTAGACGTTGGCGATTGATCTATCGAGTTACAAGTTATAAAATCGCTTCGCGATTTTATGTAACGCGGCTTCGCCGCTGGAGAAAAGGAATTTCCTGCTATACAACCAAATTGCGAGTTGTAAGTTAAGAAGAAACCAATATTGAAGAAATAGAGTAAGCGTTGACAGGTTCACCGTTCACCGTTCAGATTTTCGGTGAACCCGTGAACGGTTACCTTCAAACTTTCACCGTTATGTGCGTGATGGTGTGTCTGATTGGGAGTGGGGAGCGGGTCGAGATATTACGTTTGATGCCGCAGAGGGAAATGAGTAGCGGGTATTTCATCAGCCAGTTCAATGATTCGTTCACACAAGGCTGGAGATAAACGGTAACCTGCACTTGCTAACTCTTTCAGAATGGGGGAAATCTCGACCAACAGTCGTGCTTTTTTGGCAGTTATTAAAACACCCCCTGTCCCTATTACATGTATTCCACGACTTTTTGCGGTTTTTCGTCCTTTTTTGTCGTCAATATGCAGTAGGCGGGCCTTTTGCTCCATGGCCAGTTGGATAGCTTCTGCTTCTCCAGCGTCTAGC
>JAUVJO010000377.1 GCA_030592345.1 Deltaproteobacteria bacterium | reverse complement strand
TGTGATGACTGCATAAGATTTTGCCCCGAGAAGGTATTGGAGCGAGGCACTGTACCCAACGAGAAAGGGTTTTTCCCTCCAGTTGTGGTGGAGGACGGCAAATGTACGGTTTGCGGCAGATGCCAGCTTTATTGCAGTGAAAACGCAATCTTTGTCGAGAAAATCGGTGAACGTTTCGTGACTGCCGAAGAGATAGCACTAAGAGAGGAGAATTCACAATAGATGTTGGAGGAACGCATAGGAGTTTTTGTGTGTCATTGCGGGACCAATATTGCTGGCCCTGTGGATTGCAGCAAGGTCAGTGAAGCCATAACACAGACCGGGGTTACGCTCGTTAGAGAGCATCCTTATATGTGTACCGGAGGACAGGGCCAGATCGTCAGCGATATTGATGAATACGGCTTGGACAGGATCGTTGTGGCCGCCTGTTCTCCCAGGATACACGAGGAGACCTTTCGAGCAGTATGCACGGTTGCCGGTATTAATCCCTACATGATGGAGATGGTCAATATCCGGGAGCAGTGTTCTTGGTGTCATGCCAATGAGCGTGATGAAGCCACACAAAAAGCTATAGACCTCGTGCTCATGGGTATCGAAAGGGTGAAGCTCAACGAGCCGTTAGCCCCTCTTAAAGTCCCTATGACAAAAAAGGCCATGGTCATAGGGGGTGGCATTAGTGGTATTGAAGCGAGTCTGCAGCTCGCAGATCTTGGCCATGATGTGGTTCTGGTGGAAAAAAGCCCCACCATTGGCGGTAAGATGGCCCAGCTCAACAAGATCTTCCCGGATCAAAACTGTAGCCCCTGAATTCTGGGGCCGAAGATGGTGGATGTCGGTCGGCATCCTAAAATTGAATTGCTCACCATGTGCGAAGTGATCGAAACCAAGGGCTATGTGGGAAACTTTGAAGTCACGCTAAGAAAACATCCGAGGTATATCACCGATGAATGTACTTTTTGCGGCGATTGTTTACAACGTTGCATTGTTTTTACTGAAGATGAGTTCAATGTGGGCCGCGCCCTGAGGAAAGCGATATATACGCCCTTTCTGCAGTCTGTCCCCAGACAGTATGTTATTGACGACAAGGCATGTATCCATTTCTCTGAGGAAGGATGCCAAAAGTGCGTTGAAGATTGTAAGAAACGTGCCATTGATTTTTCACAGACCGTTGAAGAGGAAACGATTCATCTAGGAGCAATTATTGCTGCTACAGGCATCAAGCCGTTCGACCCGACAGGATTATACGGTTATGGCGACAGCCGATTTCCAGACGTGGTTACGTCTATGGAACTGGAGAGAATGATGTCTCCGGAGGGGCCTACAAAAGGTAAAATTATCCGACCGTCCACAGGGGAGGCACCAAGGAGTGTAGCCTTCATACAATGCGTCGGTTCCAGGTCCGAGAAAGACGGTCAGCTCTCTTATTGCTCAAAGCTTTGTTGTCCGAATACCATCAAGAACACATTCCTTTTGAAAGAACACTTCCCGGAGCTTGAAACATACGTATTTCATAATGGTATCCGAACCAGCGGCAACAGGCAGGAGAGAATGTTTCGGGAAGCAAGGAAAGAGGGCGTTGTTTTTGTAAACTCTTTTCCCAAAATCACTGAAGGCCATGTCTTGACCTTTTTCAACCCTTTGATCGATCAGCAATGGCTTATGAGAAAGGAATTTGACCTTATTGTCCTTGCCGTCGGTATTGTACCCACGGCAAAGGAGGTTTCAGAGACCTTGGGGGTCCCTTTAGGAAAAAGAGGGTTCATCAAGGAAGACAATCAACTCTCTCCTAGTTCTACCCCAACGAATGGAATCTACTTTGCCGGCGCTGTAGGAAGCCCTTCGGACATCAAACAGTGCATTGAACAGGCCGGCAATGCAGCTATGCAGGTGTCAAAACACCTTCAAAGAGACACGGCAGAGCTCTCGCCCATCATAGCCAAGGTGGATCCTGAAAAATGCACAGGTTGTGGCAAGTGTAGCAAGCAATGCCTGTTTGGTGCTATTCGCGTAGAGGACAAGGTGGCAGTTATTACAGAGGCTGCATGCCGCGGATGTGGCAATTGCCTCAATTCCTGCGAGTTTGAGGCCGTTTCCATAAGCAATTACTCCGAAGAGCAATTGAAGGCCCAGCTCAGAGCGGCACTGCGGGACCCAGAAGACAAAATCATCGTGTTTGCCTGCAATTGGTGCTCCTATGCAGGGGCTGATTTTGCAGGAACCAGCAGGCTTCAGTATTGTCCGAAGACCAGGATCATAAAAACCATGTGCTCTTGCCGGGTAAGCCCGGATCTTATCAGGTACGCCTTTGCTTTAGGAGCCCCGAAGGTCATTGTCTCTGGCTGTCACCCTGGAGACTGTCATTACCTTGATAACAATATGTTCACTAAGAAAAGGGTGATGAAATTAAAGGAGGAGCTAGGCAGTAGAGGAATCAACCCCGAGAGATTAATGCTGGAGTGGGTCTCGGCTTCGGAGGGTCAACGGTTCGTTAAGGCCGTGCGTAAAGCCGAACAACTGGAAGTGGATGAAGCAGAAATCGAACTGAGCAAAATGATTTTCAGTCAACCCAAAAAGAAAAAAAGCAGCAAGAAAAAGCATGATTAGAGGCGATACGATGAGCTTTGCTTTTTGGAAAAATATGCTCTAGTAAAAGATTATCGTAAGCCTTCACGGGGTGCAGGAGTAACGCTATGAAAAAGAGACGGAAAGCATATAGCGTGGATGCGATGATCAGGTTTTTTCTTCAATACTACAACATCCCCACAAAAACGGACATTGAAAAGCTTTTGACGAAAATGGATCGGTTGGAAGCGGCATTGAAGGCTGCAGAAGTAACAGGTGGCAGAGTCAGGAAAGGGGGCAAACGGAAAAACGCCGGGGAAAAAGAGCAGGTAGCAAAAGCTCAGGCCAGGGTGACAGCTACAAGCAAGGTTCTGGGTATTCTAAAGACCTCCCCCCAGGGAATTGATGTCGCAGGCATTAAAGCAAAGTGTGGGTTTGAAGACAAGAAGATTCGCAATATTATCTTCAGGCTATTAAAGGCTGGTGCCATCAAGAGGATCGGGCGTGGCACCTACGCAATCAAGTGATTCGTGGGAAGCGTGGATAATCAGCAAGTCATGGCCAGAGGAGAGAGCC
>JAUVJO010000057.1 GCA_030592345.1 Deltaproteobacteria bacterium | reverse complement strand
TCATTGGTCATTTGTCATTGGTCATTTGTCATTGGCCTCTGACCTCCGACCTCTGATCTCTGGTTTTTGTTATTCTTAACTCTTCACTAATCCGCTTTTCGTCTCATAAAGGTGGGCACGTCCAGGTCTTGTGGATCCAGGCCATTCCTGTAATAGCCAATGTGCTGCACACCACTTTCTTCACCAACCGGCATCTGTTTTCTGATGTAGGTCGGCTCATCGAGATTTTCTTCCTTCTTGCGGCCTGCCTCTATGATATGATGAAGTTTTCCTGAAAATCGGTTCTTGTGCCGGTCTGCTTCGGATTCTATTCCTGTCGCAATGACCGTGACTCGAAGCTCATCGCCGATCTTGTCATCCAAAACAGCACCCCAGATAATCTCTGCTTCATCACCCGCTTCGGCATGGATACGGTCTGAGGCCTCTGTCATTTCAGTCATAGTCAAATTCGTCCCGCTGGTAAGATTCACCAACACGCCGCGTGCCCCGTTGACAGATACATCTTCTAAGAGCGGGTGGGATATGGCCCTTTCGGCTGCTTCCAGTGCCCGGTTGTCTCCGCTTGCAATCCCGGTTCCCATGAGAGCCATGCCTGCCTTTGACATGGTGGTTCTGACATCAGCAAAGTCAAGGTTCACGAGGCCAGGCATCATGATCAGGTCTGTAATCCCCTTTACGGAATGTAGCAGGATCTCATCTGCCTTCATGAACATCTCCAGCATTGTGGCGTTCTTGGATGCCAACCCACGCAGTCTGTCATTGGGGATCGTGATCACTGTATCAACCACGTCCTTGAGAGCCTTGAGACCGTCATCTGCTTGTTGCATCCGCTTCCTGCCCTCAAAACCAAACGGCTTTGTAACCACTGCCACTGTTAGGGCACCCAACTCCTTGCAGATCCCTGCAATCACTGGTGCAGCACCTGTACCGGTGCCCCCGCCCAAACCGGCGGTTATAAAAACCATGTGGCTGTCTTCGACTACGTTTCGGATCGCATCCATGCTTTCCTCTGCCGCCTGTTTGCCCTTATCGGGATTTGATCCGGCACCGAGCCCCTCGGTCAGTTTCTCACCCATCTGGATCTTCACCGGTGCCTTTGACACGTCAAGAGACTGAATATCCGTGTTTGCCGCTATGAACTTGACCCCTTGAAGATTTGATTCAATCATGTTGTTGACGGCGTTACCGCCGGCCCCGCCCACACCTATAACCTTAATCTTGGCCGATTTTTCGGTCTCCACAAAATTAAACACCATTTCCCCTCCTCCTCTTGTTGTTACTGTTCACTGTTGTCCATTACCCGTTGCCCCTTACCCGTTGCCCGTCCACCGAGGATACGTGGTATTGCTGCTCTCAGTCTTCCGGTCAACGGAAAACGGTGAACTGCAATTTGTGTGTTCAAATAATATCCTTGGTCCATTTCTTCATACGTGCCAGGACACGATTGAAGATATTGCCGTCTCGAATCCTGAACTTCTTCTTGGGCTGGAACTTACCGCCATACAGAACCAATCCCACTGCCGTGGCGTACATGGGATTGTTTACGACATCAACCAACCCTCTGATCCCCATAGGCATTCCAATCCGTGTCGGAAGGGAAAAAATAGCCTCGGCAATATCCACAACCCCTTCCAGAAGGCAAGATCCGCCAGTGATCACAACCCCTGAGGTTGGCATGTCCTCCGCACGCGCCCGATAGATTTCCCGGTTGACGAGGTCAAAGATCTCTTCCACCCTCGGCTCTATGATCTCAGCCAGGATCTGCCTGGAAATCGTCCTTAGCTTGTGTCCACTCACACCCGCAACTTCAATGGTCTCGTCTTTGCCGACAGTGCCCGCAAAACAGGTGCCGTATCTTATCTTTATTTTCTCAGCTTCCGCCATGGGAGTTCTCAGGCCCACCGAGATATCATTGGTCAGATTGTTTCCGCCCAAAGCGAGCACTGATGAGTGTTTGATACTTCTACCCTTGAAGATCGCCAAATCCGTGGTGCCTCCCCCGAAATCAATCAAGGCAACTCCCAAGTCCTTTTCTTCCTCGTTCAGCACCGATTCACTGGATGCAAGGGACTGCAGAACAATATCGCACACGTCAAGCCCGGCACGATTAGCGCACTTGATCAAATTTTGGGCCGAGGTAACAGCGGCGGTTACAATGTGGATCTTCGCCTCCAGTCGAACCCCGGACATACCGAGGGGCTCGTGGATCCCGGCCTGCTCATCCACGATATATTCCTGCGGAAGCACGTGAATGACCTCGCGATCAGGGGGAATAGCAACAGCCCTGGCCGCATTGATCACGCGCTCAATGTCCTTTTGTGTGACCTCATTACCTTTAACAGCAACGATCCCGTGGCTGTTAAAACCCGTTATGTGTCCCCCGGCAATGCCAACATAAACCGCCGTGATCTCGCAACCAGCCATCAACTCCGCCTCTTCCACGGCCCTCCTGATAGAGTTGACAGTCGATTCAATATTCACGACAACACCTTTGCGAAGGCCGATAGACGGATGGGTTCCTATCCCTACTATATCGATCCCATCAGGATTTGCTTCACCCACCACCGCGCAAATCTTTGTCGTACCAATGTCGAGGCCAACAATGAGTCCCCCGTTTCCCTGCACTTTCACACCTCCTTTCGATAATATGCTCCCAGGGCAGATATTCCCCCTGAAGGCCTAACTACCATACGATTTAAATCGTTCAGGTATATGCACTCGACGTTCAAGGGCTGCTCGCCCTGCTTCAGATAAGCAACGGCATCTCGCAGTCGATTGAATTTTGAGTCATAGTCCCCAAAACCGAGCTTGATGGCCAGGCCATTATCAAATCCAAAAAGGGTCAGTCCAATCTGCGGGTCTACGTGTATACGATCGAGCATATGGAGCGGCAGAATGCTTCCATGAAGCCTGCTCAAGCGAAGCACCTCCAGAATGTCCTGTAACACCGTGGGATGGGCCGTGTCGCTCAGATCCATGTCTGAAAGCTCAAGCCCGGTCACAACCGGTAGTGTTGCTTGATCTGAAGGCTCAACATGTTTAACGATTTGCCCCGTCTCATCAATATAGTAAAATCGGTCAAGCTTCACTTTGGCAATCGGTACCCGTTCCGTGACACGAATATGAATAGTGTCAGGGATCTCACGTCCCACGTCTGCGGCGGCAATCCAAGGATTGGCCAAAAGCCGATAGCGAACATTTTTCAGGTTCACATCCAATATGTTGTCACCTGGTTTCACGTCAGCCTGTTTCAGAATCGCCTCTTTTGAAAGTCTGTGGTTTCCCTCAACAATAATCGTCTGTGCGCTGAAGCAAGAACTCTGCGTCAGGGCGTCATGGGCCAGGATAAAGACCAGGCTTGTCCCAACCATGCCAGAAAACACAAGCGACATCTTAACGCACAGCACAACACGTCTTATGATCAGCCCTTTTCTGCGCGCCGGGCTGTTCTTATAGAGATTTTTTCGAACCCGTTTCCCGGCCAACGATCATAACCTCCGGCTCCAAATTAACCTCAAACCGCTCAAACACGGTTGCCCTTACCTGTTCGATGAGTACAAGAACGTCAGAAGCGCTGGCATGCTCCTTGTTAAGGATGAAATTTGCGTGTTTTGTTGAAACTTCCGCCCCACCCTTCCGAAGCCCTTTAAGCCCTGCCCTGTCGATCAGTTCAGCCGCATATATTCCCCCTGCCGGGTTCCGAAATGTCGACCCGGCACTGGGAAAAGCGAGAGGCTGGCTCGATCTCCGCTTCTTCTGCATCCGGACGGCCTCCCTTTGAAGGGTCTCGCGATCCGTCCTTTTGAGCTGGAACTCGCCTCGCAAAATGATACTGCCTTGTTCCAAGTCGAACCGCCTGTAAGAAAAGCAAAGCTGCTCTTTGCCGAGAGTTACTACTTCACCATTTTGCTTAAGGAAAGAAATGGCAATTGTCGTATCGGCCATACATGTATCCCGGGCCCCTGCATTCATCCGCAAGGCCCCGCCAACGGTTCCGGGGATACCAAGTGCGAAGTTGAGCCCGGCAAGCCCTTGGTCAAGTGCATACCTGGCCAGTTGCTGCACCATAACGCCTGCCCCTGCTGTAACATGGACAGACCCGTTGGGACTGGCCTCCGAACGCTGATCAATGCTTTTAAACCCGTTACCAAGATTAAGCACAATGCCTCGGATACCTCCGTCACGGACCAGCAGGTTGCTTCCGGCCCCAAGAATCAAATAGGCATAGCCTTTTTCCTGTGCCCAATTTACCAAGTCTTTAACCTGGTCGTCTGTTCTCACTGTGATCAGGGCATCGGCAGGTCCTCCAATGCCAAAGGTTGTATGACGATACATAGGTTCGTCAAACGCGACCTGGGAACCAAAATGATCTGTGAGCCATTTTTTATCTGCTTTGTTCATGTTAATCGTTTGTTCGTTGGCCCGTTTAGCCGGCTCAACCATCATCTACCAAGAAATCTTGCTCCCACCTGCCACACATCCCCGGCCCCCAGGGTCAGGAGGATGTCCCCTTGCCTCAAGGAACCTTGGAGATAAGATAAGGCCGCGTCTTTCCCCTCCTGAAATACTACACTCTTGTGACCGTGGAGACGAATCCCCTCGTAAAGGGCTTGGCCGTTTATCTTTTCAATAGGCGCTTCACCAGCAGCATAGATGGGAAGCAACACCAGGGTGTCAGCCTGGTAAAAAGAGCGAGTAAAATCATCAAAGAGTGCTTCAGTTCGCGAGTAGCGATGGGGTTGAAATACCACCACCAGCCTGCGATCCGGCCAGCACTGACGGACAGCCTGAAGGGTCGCTTTAATCTCGGTAGGGTGGTGCCCGTAGTCGTCCACCACCGTAACACCCTGAGTGGTTCCCTTCACCTCCAGTCTGCGCTGGACCCCTTCCATCTTACTAAGTGCATCTACGATCGTCTCAAAAGGTATTCCGAGTTCCAGGCCGACCGCTATACTGGCCATGGAGTTGTATACATTGTGCAGGCCGGGAAGATTCAGTTCTACCCAGCCAAGGGGTTTGCCATGATGCAAGATGCGGTACCGGCTTCTCTGCGCTTCAAAGGTTATGTCTCTTGCCTCATAATCCGCCTGAGATGTCAGACCATATGTGACAAACCGCTTCTCGATCTTAGGGAGCAGGTCTTGAATACCTTCATTATCGAGACACAGCACGGCCATACCATAAAAAGGAACTTTGTTGATGAAATGAAGAAATACTTCTTTGATACGGTCCAAGTCATGGTAGAAGTCAAGGTGTTCGGCATCAATGTTGGTAACCACGGCAATGGTGGGAGAGAGTCTCAAAAAAGATCCATCGCTTTCGTCTGCTTCAGCCACGATGAATTCCCCCTGGCCCAAACGGGCATTACTTCCAAGGCTTTTCAGTTTGCCGCCAACTACCATGGTGGGATCAAGACCACCGCGCTCCAGGACTGAAGCAATAATCCATGTCGTCGTCGTCTTGCCGTGGGCACCGGCCACAGCGATGCCGTATTTAAGGTGCATCAATTCAGCCAGCATCTCGCCACGAGGAATAACCGGCACCACAGCCTTTCTGGCTGCCACGACTTCAGGGTTATCCGCTCCCACAGCAGAAGAAACTACCACCACATCCGCCCCTTCAATGTAGTGCGGATTGTGGCCACCAAAAACAGTGCCGCCGAGATCTCCCAGACGAATGGTGATATCCGTTGATTTGACATCCGAACCGCTCACTTTGTAACCCAGGTTCAACAGGAGCTCGGCCATACCGCTCATGCCGATCCCGCCGATTCCCACAAAATGTATATGATATGTTTTTCGATACATATGAAATATGAAGTGCCTAAAGTGAACTAAAGTGAACTAAAATGCCTAAAGTTAAGGAACCCTGTCCTTTTGATTTTCTGCAAAATCTTTTTCTCAAAAACTTATTATAACGATTCTCAAGCATTGACGCACACAACCTCTTAGCTCGTTAACGATAGTCCCCAAAAACAATCCTAATACAAACAACTTTAGTCACTTTAGGCACTTTAGCTCACTTTAGTCACTTTCCCCTATTAACTGATAACCACCAACCGCCGGCATTCATCTGCGATAAGTTCTGCAGCGTCGGGGCGTCCCAAGGCTTGCGCCCGTGCCGACATAGCCCGCAAAGCTTTGGGGTTAGATAGATAGCGATCTATTCTTTCGGCCAAAAGCTTACCATTCAAATCCTTTTCAAGGACGACCTCGCCGCCACCGGAATTTGCTACATAACGGGCATTAAACTCTTGATGGTTGCTGGCTGCAAATGGAAACGGAATAAGGATGGCAGGCTTACCCAGCACTGTTAGCTCGGCAACACTCGTTGCCCCGGCCCTGCAGATAACCAGGTCGGCCAAACCGTACGCAGTCGCCATGTCTTCAAAAAAGGGCTCCACCGTAGCCTTTATCCCAAAACGCTCATAGGCCATGGCCACCCATGATGCATCTCTGGGCCCGGTTTGATGGACAAACCTCGTTCGAGAAGGCTCTTTCAAATGCTTTAACGCCTCCACCACCGTACAGTTGATGCTATGAGATCCCTGGCTTCCACCCATCACAAGAACCGTAAAATGCTCGCTCGACGCCTTCGTCTTGCTTGCCTCAACTGTAAGCAATTCGTGCCGTACAGGATTTCCGGTCACCACGGTCTTCGAACTCTTAAACACAGCCAATTTATCCGGAAAGGTAATGCATATGCGATGAGCAAATCGTCCCAATACCCGATTCGTAAATCCCGGGATAACATTCTGTTCATGGATAATCATCTTCTTGCCCATAATCCTGGCAGCCAGGGCTACAGGCCCGGACGCGTATCCTCCAACACCAACGACGATGTCCGGTTTATACCGCCAGATGATGCCCACGGCCTGCCAGAATCCCAGTGGGATCTTGAGAAGAGATCGGATTTGTCGGCAGATTCCAAGTCCCTTAAGACCCGATGCTGCAATTGCCACGTGATCGAATCCTTTCTTTGATAGTGTAGATATCTCCATGGGATTGTCCGTCCCCACAAACAGGATCTCGCCTTCCGGCTCCTTCGCCCTGAATGTCTCGGCCAGGGCCACTGCCGGGAAAAGATGCCCGCCAGTACCACCCCCGGCAATAAGGGCTCTCATGTCAATGCGCCATGCGGGCTGACATGTTCATCAATATCCCGACCATCGCGGCACTCACTACAAGCGACGTACCACCGTAGCTGACAAAAGGAAGTGTCAATCCTGTTGTTGGTACGAGTCCCAAGGTCACGCCCGCATTGATACATACCTGTAAACCAAGAGCTGCAGTTAACCCCGCAGCCAAAAATTTGGCAAAAAGCTCACGGGACCTCATGGCAATCACGAACCCACGCCACAAGATGATAAAATAGAGGGCCGTGATAAGGCACACGCCAAGGAGTCCCAATTCCTCTCCCACCACAGAAAAGATGAAGTCTGTATGGGGCTCCGGGAGATAGAAAAGCTTTTGGCAACCGTTTCCAATGCCTGCACCAAAAACCCCGCCAGACCCAAAAGCCATGAGAGAATGCACTACCTGATACCCGGCATCAGTCTGATGCTGCCACGGATACAAGAAACTCAATAATCTTGCCTGGACGTACTCCACATCTCTAAGCACGTAGTACGCAAGGGGAACCATTGCCACAAGCGCAGCTATAAGATAGGACAGGCGCACACCCCCGACAAAAAGCATGATCCATACGATCAGCATGATCATAGCCGCCATTCCGAAATCTGGCTGCATAACAATGAGCAAAGTGAAGCTGCCAAACAAAATCGCATGGGGGAGAAAACCGATGCTAAATGCCTTTATATTCTCCTGCTTCTTGCTCATTGAGTAAGCCAGGTATATGATAATACCAAGCTTCGCCAGTTCTGATGGTTGAAATGACACGCCGAGAACGCTCAACCACCGCTTGGCCCCTCCAACCGTGTGCCCCACGCCAGGCAGATAAAGTGCTGCCAACAACATGAATGCAACAGCGAGTATTGGATATGCCAAGATTTTGTAAATGGAATAAGGCACGTGTCGACAACATATCAGCACGACAATCGCAACAAGGGCATTGACGACCTGCCTCTCAAAAAAATATGTGTCGCTCCCAAAACGCGCAATTGCTACGATTGAGCTCGCACTGTAGACCATCACCACCCCAATTCCGAGCAATAACAGCATGCTCAGAAGGAGAAAGGGGTCATAGCTGGTGTGGGCCTTTGTTTTTTTGTCGGTTATCATTCGATATTCGTTATTCGTTATTCGTTGTTCGATACCCGATCCACGATACCCAGCTTAAAGATTTTCCACGGCCTTACAGAATGCATCACCGCGTTGGGCATAATCCGTGAACATATCAAAACTGGAGCACCCTGGTGACAAGAGCACTACGTCTCCCGGGGTTGCCGCTTGTCCGGCTAGACGGACTGCCTCTTCAATTCCTGCTGCCTCATTGGAATCCGTGAGGTCGCCCAAAACATGCAGGATCTTTCCTCTCGCCTCGCCAATGGCAATGAGCCTCTTCACGCGGTCCTTTACAAGGGCACTTAGCGCGGCGAAATTTCCACCTTTGTCCCGTCCCCCCATGATCAAAATCACGGGAGCATCGAAACTCTCCAGGGACCGCATGACCGCTCCCACATTTGTCCCTTTGGAATCGTTATAATACCTGACCCCGTTTACGGTCTTTACGTATTCAAGCCGGTGAGGCAGGCATTTGAACGTGTCCAGGGCCTTCTGGACGCCTGATAGAGTAGCCCCTCCGGCCAAGGCTGCCAGGCTTGCAGCCGCCGCATTTTCAAAATTGTGCGCGGCCTTCACATCAAAATTCGCCAGGCTCAACGTGAAGGGGTCTCTTCCTGGAAGACGACAGATCATCTCATCGCCCAGGATCTCAACGCCGTCCCCTTTGTTTGAGTTGATGTTGAAATAGAGTTTTTGCGCCCGAATCGCTGGTTCAAGTCGGCCTATCAGAGGATCGTGCCTGTTTAAAACGGCTACGTCCGTGCTTTCTTGATTCTGAAACAGTCGCCCCTTTGATCGCATGTAGCTGTGCAAATCGCCATGACGATCCAGGTGATCCTCACTAATGTTCAAAAGGGCACTCACCTTGGGCCTGAAGCCTTCCGTGGTGTCGAGCTGGAAACTGCTGATCTCTGCCACGATCATGTCTGCACGCACCCCCGAATCGACGTAATCGATAAGGGGCTGCCCGATGTTTCCTCCCACAAAGACCTTCAAATCCGATCCCCTCAACATCTCTCCCACCAGGCTCGTGGTGGTGGTTTTTCCATTCGTGCCGGTTATCGCAACAATCGGCTCATCAATATATCTTGTCGCTAGTTCCAGCTCACCAATAACAGGTATTCCCGCCTCCCTTGCCGCCTCAAGAGGCCGTATAGTATGTGGAACACCCGGGCTCAGCACGATAAGGTCGCATGAAGAAAAAGTCTCGGCCTTGTGCGGCCCAAGCTCAAGCGAGATACCCATGGCAAGGGCCTTTTGCGCGTCTGAGCCGAGTTGATCCTCTGTCAAAAGATCAGCGGCCACAACCTCGGCCCCCCGGTTTTTCATAAACCGCGCAACAGCAAGGCCAGTCTTGGCCAGGCCAACTACTAACACCTTTTTGCTTTCCAAGTTCAAGATCATTGTTTGTTATTGGTCATTTGTCATTTGCTGCTTGTTGTGTGATTATCCGAACCACGATTTCTTCTACCGCAACTTCAACGTACTAATGGACAAAAGGGCCAGCATAATCGCAATGATCCAGAACCGTACAATCACCTTCGGCTCAGACCATCCTTTCAATTCAAAGTGGTGATGGATCGGGGCCATCCTGAAAATGCGACGACCATTGGTGACCTTGAAAAACCCTACCTGAAAGATAACTGAAAGGGCCTCGATAACAAATATTCCTCCAACCAGGACCAGCAAAAATTCATGCTTGGTCACAACTGCAACCGTGCCCAGAGCGCCCCCTAAAGGCAGAGAACCCACGTCCCCCATAAATACTTCGGCAGGGTACGAGTTGAACCAAAGGAATCCCATGCCAGCCCCTACAAGCGCGCCACAAAATATTGCCAGTTCTCCGCTTCCGGCCACATACCGAAGCTGAAGATAGTTGGCGATCTTTACGTGCCCGGTCACGTAGGACAAGACCACATAGGTAGCTGCTGCCACGGTTACGGGGCCGATAGCAAGGCCGTCAAGGCCGTCTGTCAAGTTTACTGCATTGGATGTTCCTACGATAACCAGGGTCGCAAACACGATATAGGCCCATCCCAGATCAGGGTTAAGCTCCTTGAGAAAAGGGACACTCACATGGGTATCAAAATCCGCACGCTTGTAAAGAAGCGCTCCAACGAGCAACCCAACAACTACTTGCATCAGCAACTTGCTTCTCCCACGCAGACCACGGCTTTGCTTTTTTCGCTGCATAATGTAGTCATCTGCAAACCCTATAGCGCCGAAACTAATGGTCACCAGGAGGACCATCCAAACATAAAAATTGGTCAAATTGCCCCAAAGTATCGTGGCAGTGACGATCGAAAACAGGATCAACAAACCGCCCATGGTCGGGGTATCCGTTTTTGCCGTGTGGGTCGGAGGGCCGTCATCTCTGACATACTGACATATCTGGTGTGCGGTCAGTTTTTTTATGAACCACGGTCCAAGCAATAAGCATATCAAAAGGGCCGTGAGACTCGCATAGATCGTCCGAAACGTAATGTATCGAAACACATTAAACGCCGAGACGGTTGTATGAAGCGGGTAGAACAAATGATAAAGCATGGCTTTTTAGTTATTAGTTATTAGTTATTGGCTTCTGACCTCTGACCTCTGACCTCTGACCTCTGACCTCTGACCTCTGACCTCCGGCTCCTGGCTTCTGACCTCCAGCCTCTGACCTCTGTCATTTCTCATTCTTCACTTCACCCGCAGTCCTTCAACTACTTTTTCCATGGCCATACGACGGGAACCTTTCACGAGGACCCAATCGCCGGGACTTAGGCGACCTTTCAACGCCTCAACGATCTCCTCATGGGTACCGATGAAGATTTTTCCGGGATCCATCCCTGCCCCTGTGGCCCCTTCTGCCACTGTGCCTGCGTACTCGCCCGTGGCATAAAGCCGCGCGGCACCTGCGCGGACAACCTGCACGCCAAGCTTTCTGTGGGCACTCTTTGCGTGCTCACCCAGTTCCAACATATCTCCCAAAACAAAGAGGCCCCTGCCCTGCCCCTTTAAGGAGCCAAACGAATCAATTGCCAGCGCCATGGAGCCAGGGTTAGCATTATATGTGTCATTGATGAGGTGGACGCCCCCTGAAAGCGTCAAAAACTCCATGCGCCCCGGCAACGGCACCATTGCCTCCAAGCCCTTCTTGACCTCCTCTATTGACAGGCCAAGTCGAACCCCCACGGCTGCCGCAGCCAAAGCGTTGTAGATACCACCGCTTCCGAGCATCCCCAGGTGAACGCGCACGGACTCATCGTACCAGTAAAGATCAAATGACAAGCTCGATCGTGTCTGGGACACAGGCGTTGCCCACACCTCAGCCGCACTGTGAATCCCAAAGCTGACCACACGTCCGGCAAACTGCTCTGCCAACCGGCAAATCCTCTCGTCATCAATGTTTAACACGGCTGTGCCGTCCTCACCCAGGGCCTCGAGGAGTTCACCCTTTGCCTTCATCACCCCGTCGATATCCTTTACGCCCTCCAGATGGCCTGCTCCTATGTTCGTGATCACGCCCACTTGAGGCTTGCAGATCCGGGCAAGCCGCCCAATCTCCCCGGGACGGTTCATGGCAAGCTCCAGGACTGCCCAATCATGATCTTCGTTTAAGCCAAACAGGCTAAGGGGTAATCCAATCAGATTGTTAAAGTTCCCCGGAGACTTCAACACAAGAAAAGACTGTCCCAGGACTGCGGCCGTCATCTCCTTTGTGGTTGTCTTGCCGTTCGTGCCGGTTATGGCCACGACCGAGGCCTTGCATTGCCTGCGACGAAAAGCGGCCAGATCGCCCAATGCCTTGAGCGTATCCTGCACAACTACCCAGCACCGGTCTACTGTGAAATCGGGCGATTCCAAGGCCATATATTCTTCGCTAACCACGACTCCCATTGCTCTCTTCTCAAAAGCCGCTTGCACAAACTTGTGCCCATCATAGTTCTCCCCGCAAATCGCCACAAAAAGCTCTCCATCTTGAGTGGTGCGGGAATCCGTGGAAACACCGGTAATCGGAGGCGCATCACCCCCAAAGACCAAACGTCCGCCAGTGGCCTCTAATACGTCCGAAACGCTCCAGTTCATTTGTCATTTATCATTTATCATTGGGTATTGATCATTGGGTATTGGGTATCAACTTTTGGTTGTCCATAAATCATCAATCCTCCAATCCCACGACTGCCTACTGCTCACCTTCTCACTTTCTCACCTGCTCATTACTCCCTGCTCCC
>JAUVJO010000307.1 GCA_030592345.1 Deltaproteobacteria bacterium | reverse complement strand
TGGTTGAGCCTCGGATGGCCCTTCAGACTTAAATTTTCCTATGGTGTTACCATTTGCGTCATGCAGTACTGCACCACCAAAAGGGTCTAAAGTGAGCGTGCCGGAATTTCGGCCCTGGTCATCCACTAATGTGAAAGTGCGTGAAAGGGTGCCTTTTTCTTCAGCGGGCTGTTCTTTCTTCTTCGATGAACCCGCGCATCCAACGAGTGCGAATCCAAGTACCAATACTGCCAAGATGCCAAAAAGCCTGCGATGCCAGAGAGAAATCATAATCTTCATGTCCGAGTTCCTCCTTTTTTCATGCTTCCGTTTATTTTGAAATGATATCCGTGTGTGGGCTAATACCTGGAACTGTTAGCCTTGTCAATAGGGTTCTAAGGGTTCTCGCTTTGAATCAGGAAAAAAGCCCCCATTTCTGAGTATTCACACAGTGAGAACATGATTACAGGTTGCGTGGGGCGTATCCAGAACTGGCATGCATTCTCTTGAAACGACTTGCGCCGCATTTATGGAGTATTTTAAGTGTCTAAAGTGAGCTAAAGTGCCTAAAGTTGAGGTATTCTGCCTATTTTAAATATGTTGCGCCGGAGACGTACTGCTTAATCCCGCTAAAGGCGGAACTCGCTTTCTTTTAATAAAAAATTGTTTCTTCAAGTCCTTAACTTTAGCTCACTTAAGACATTTTAGGCACTTTAGCTCACTTTCTTTCTTCCAGAAGGATGCGGAAAAGTTGTTGTCTCCCCCCAACTATTAGATACGCCCAGTTGCGTGCTAATATTTTAGTCTGCTTTAGAGCAAGATCGATGGGTTTCTGGATGATCCTGTCATAATCTTTTGACCTAAATGGCTAACCCCTTGATTTCATTGGTGCCCCCGGCGTGAATCGAACACGCGGCGCAAGGATTAGGAATCCTTTGCTCTATCCCCTGAGCTACGGGGGCAAATTGGAGTTGTCGTGGGGGTTCACAGGTTCAGCCCGCCCTGGCGCGACTTATAAGATCATGTTACGACCCATGTCAGATTCACAAATATGAGTCTCAATAATTCAGCAATGGAAAGTCAGGTCTGGGCCAGGGAGTTCACCTTGATAGATTGCCCGAAGGGAAGCCTGTTTAACAGGATGAACCGGTCAACATTCTTTCGTTAACCCTGCTCATAGAACGCTTCAGATTTCGGTGAACTATGAACCCATGAACGGTTACGAACTGTCAGACCCTATAGCATCTTGACAACCCTTTTTCAAGGGCTTATTAACTCTGTATCCGTTCACGGTTCAGCGTTATCCGCGTTATCCTGTAACAATGTTGAGATTTACTCAGACATATGGAGGATACTCTTTTCAGATTCCTTATCGAAAATGTGGCACTTGGCCATATCAAATATGACACTCATTGGTTTGTCCGGTGTTGCTCCTGCCTCTGGTCCCAGCAATAAGGTGAAATTGGAGCTTTCTTTTTTGGCCTCCACAATATCTCTATCACCCAATGGTTCGACCACGTCGATGACTACATCGATCGTGTTTCCGGGAAAGCTTTTTGGCGTAGAAGCCGCTTCCTTGTAGATATGCTCTGGCCGAATGCCGAAAACGATTTCTCTCTCCTCGTAGTTCGCACTCTCTGACCAACAGCTTTGCGGAATATCCAGCTCAAATGCTTCAAGATCGACAGATAACCCTGCATCATTTTTTGTGATCCTGCCATTAAAGAAGTTCATGGAAGGGCTTCCGATAAAGCCTGCAACAAAGATATCCTGCGGGGAATTATATACCTCCAGGGGCGTTCCGACCTGCGCCAGCCTCCCTTCGTGCATGATCGCGACCCGGTCACTAAGACTCATGGCCTCAACCTGGTCGTGTGTAACATATATGATGGTAGCACCCAGTTTCTTATGAATTCTCTTTAACTCAGCCCTCATCTTGAGCCTGAGTTTCGCATCAAGGTTACTGAGTGGCTCATCAAGAAGCAAGACCTCAGGTTCGACTACCAGGGCCCTTGCAAGAGCGACCCTTTGCCTCTGGCCGCCACTGAGGTCTTTGGGCAGTCTTGTCTCAAGACCTTCCAGGTTCAACAAACCCACGGCCCATTCAATTTTCATTAAGATTTCCCCCCGAGGATATTTCTTTATCTTCAATCCAAATGCGATATTTTCAGAGACAGTCATGTGAGGAAAAAGCGCATAGCTTTGAAACACCATGGAAATCCCCCGGTCCTTGGGCGGTATTTGGTTTGCCAGAACATCTCCGATGTATAGTTCCCCTGACGTGATTTCTTCCAGGCCGGCAACCATTCTCAGCGTGGTTGATTTTCCACAGCCCGATGGTCCCACCAGGGTCACGAATTCACTGTGGCGAACCTCCAGGTCCAGATCCCTTATGACCTCAATAGCGCCATATTTCTTGCTTATTTTGTGTAACCTGACTGTGGCCATATGAGGTTGTCTCCCTATTTCACTGCTCCGGCCGTCGCTCCTGTTTGCATGTACTTTTGCACCATGAACGTAAATATGATTACAGGGATGGAAAGCATCACTGAAATGGCAGCGAGCAAATTGTGTTGAGGTGTCCAAGAGAGGATCTTTTGCAAGAGCACGGGGAGCGTGGAAAGATCCCCAAAGGCCAGGAGAAAATACGCAAAGATGAATTCATCCCAGGAAAGCAGGAATACATAAATCGCGGCCGCGGCCAACCCTGGAAGGGCAACCGGCAGGATGATTCGAGTGAAACTGTACAATTTACTTGCTCCCAGTATCTGGGCCTGCTCATCGAGATCCTTCGGGATGGTCTCAAAGACACCCATGGCGATAAAGATCACATACGGCGTGGAAAGAAGTGAGTGGGCCATGGCAACACCCAATACAGTGTTGACTAACCCGAGTTTCATGAACGTCTCTACAATCGGAACGACCGAGACGATGTCCGGAAAGAAACGAACGGATATGAGAAGCGTTGCCAAAACCATAATACCAGGGAATCTATATCTGACCAAGGCATAGGCAGCAGGGGTTCCGATCACAAGCGAGATAATCACGGAAAGCAATGCCACCTTCATGCTGGCAAAGGCCGAGCTGATAAATGTATCCATAGTGGCCAGCCCTTGAAACTGTTCTATAGTAGGGTGATAGGGCCACAGAGGAATCGGCATGCCACCGGTCACCACTGTTGAACGATCGCTGATAGAATATTTAAACATCACAAAGATCGGGGCTAGAACCACCAGAATCATCAAAATGATACCTATCAGCCATAGGAGTCTGTGGGAATGCCAAATGCGGAATGCGGATTTGTAGTCCGGAATGTTTTTTGACCTCATACTCTAACCAGTTGCCTTCTTAGCCATTTCAAACTATGAAAGATGAGAAGGGTGGATACGATAATTAGAGCCAGCAGTATCAAAGCAATAGCGCACGCCTCATTCGGGTTTCTCCATTCGTGGTATGCCCTTTCTATTAATGTAGCCAGCAAGGGATAGCTCCCGGCCAGAATAAAAGGAAAGATAAACTCCTTCCAGACCTCAATGGACCTCAAAACCAGGACGGTTGCCATGGCCGGGGTCAACAGGGGCAGCGTTATCCTGAAAAATGTCTGAAAGGCGCTTGCGCCCAACGTCTTTGCTGCTTCGTACTGGTCTTTGCTTATAGCTTGAAGCCCTGCAAGGATGATCAGCATGGAGATAGGCATGTCCCGCCATACTTTTCCGAACATAGAAACCATAAGGGCAAAGAAGCCGGACCCTCTCCAGTCCACGGGGTAAGAAATGATCCGGAAAGGGAAAAAGGCGTGTCGCCCCATCAGGATGTCATTGATGTGGCCTCCTGGAAAATCAAAAATGATATAGAGCATGATTGCCGTGACAATGGTTGGAATAGCCAGTGGTAGAATCATGAGGCTCCTTATGGCCCCCCGTCCTTTGAATTCTCTGACCACGAGGAAGGCGGCTGCCATCCCCATGATGAGTTCAAGCGGCGTGCCGATCAGCGTAAACCAGATGGTGCGCACAAAGGCTTGTCTAAATTCGGGATTTGTTGAGAGTTCCACAAAATGATGGGCAGTAGGGAAAAGCGCGCCCTGAGGGCTTACGTGGGTCAAGGCCAATTCAATGACCTTGAACAGGATAATCAACAAAAAGCCCACCAGATATAGAACTGCAGGGGCAAGGATGACGATGCCAAAAAAGTTTTTTCTGATGAAGCGCATGATTTTTTTGTCTCTATACCTCGGAAGGTCACAAATTGCGCTTTTCTCGGTGAGTCATGAGCATCAAGAGCAAGGCGCGAAGGCGCGGAATAGCTGGCTATTGCAAGCCTGAGCAACGCGGCTATTGATGTTCATGGCC